>JBCCNE010000441.1:0-4417 GCA_039026015.1 Cyanobacteria bacterium P01_C01_bin.70
CACAGCGCGGAGAGTATGGGGGGCGGTGGGCAATACACCGACCCCAGCGGCCGCAAGTTGCTGGGCCAAATCCTGCGCGGGCAAGTCTGCCGGCGTGTGAAAATAGACCAGGTTGGTTTCCACCGTTGCCAGGTTGACGGTGATGCCGTCAATTGCCTGCAGCCCTTGGGCCAAGCGTCGGGCGTTGGCGTGGTCTTCTGATAGGCGATCGCGATGGTTTTGCAGAGCATACAGCGCCCCGGCGGCAATAATCCCCGCCTGCCGCATGCCGCCACCAAACATTTTGCGAAACCGCCGCGCTCGCTGAATCAGCTCTCGCGACCCCACCAGCGCTGACCCCACGGGCGCTCCTAGGCCTTTGGAAAAGCAAACGCTTACGGTATCAAAGAAGGCCGCATATTCGGCTTCTGAAATGCCGGTGGCGACGCAGGCATTCCAAAAGCGGGCACCGTCGAGGTGCAATCGCAGGTTATTTTCTTGGCAGACTTGAGCGATTGACTGAATCTCTGACAAGGGAAAGATGCTGCCGCCGCCGCGGTTGTGAGTATTTTCCAGGCAGACAAGTTTGGTGCGAGGATAGTGCTCGTTCCAGGGCCGCAACGCCGCTTGCAGATCAGCCGCCGTGAAGATGCCTCGCTGTCCATGAATAAGTTTGCACATAACGCCTGACAGAGCCGCTGGTCCACCTGCCTCATAGAAGTAGATGTGGGCCTGACTTTCAAGAATGATTTCGTCGCCCGGTTCGGTGTGGGTGCGCAGCGCTACCTGATTGGTCATCGTCCCTGACGGCATGTAGACGGCCGCTTCCTTACCCAGCAGTGCGGCTACCGCCTCCTCCAGTTCAGTCACGGTGGGGTCGTCGCCCAACACGTCGTCGCCCACAGGGGCCTGGGCGATCGCCTGTCGCATTTCAGACGTTGGCTGAGTAACCGTATCACTGCGGAGGTCAATCATAGATAAAGCCAAACTAAGCACTTTCTGGTTTTAAGCTAACGGGATTGGCGCGATCACACAACTTAAAACAGGGTCCATTTTGCCCATTAGCTCTGTGGTTGGCCTCAGGCAGCTCTAGGCGGCTTATTGGGTTAGGGGGCGGAGTTGATCAGGACGCCGCGTTAATTTTTCATCACCATCCAATTATTCCTGCATGCCTTGTTGAGCGTACAGCCTGAGCTTAGGTTGGCGATCGCTCGGCGCATTTTTATTCTGGGGACTGAGACGTCTACTGCCAGTTTTGGAGCAGTGTGTAAGAGCAAGATTAAGGTCTGCCGGGGGCGCATCTGATACGGTCAGTTGCCGATGTCAGAGCGAGCAGCCGCTCTATCCGAGCCGCTCTCAACCATGGTGAGAACTCCGGTTGCGGTGAAGATAAAATCACCCTCAACGTTTTTGGTTTTCACCGAGAATATAAGTCGCTGAGATGGCGCGATCGCATCCCAGCATCATTAGCGAAAAAGCGATTTCTGCCACCGCCGCTAAAGTCTTCGCCGTCGGCTGAGAATTCCGCAGGCGCAGCACCGTCGTTGCTTGGGGATTGAGCACAACAAAATCTGCTTCTTTACCAGGGTCAAAGCTACCGATCGCTGCGTCTAGCCCCAGCGCTCTGGCTCCTCCCAGGGTCGCCAAAAAGAGAGCCTTAAACGCGGACAGCGTCTGCTGCCGCAACTGAGCAACCTTGTAAGCTTCGTTCATGGTTTGCAAGATGGAGAGACTAGTGCCTGCTCCCACATCCGTACCCAGCCCGACTTTGACCGGATGCTGTGACGATTTAGCCTGCTCAATGCGAAACAGGCCACTGCCGAGAAAAAGATTGGAGGTCGGGCAAAACGCGATCGCCGCCCGCGCTGCTGACAGCCGAGCAAATTCCTCATCAGTCAACTGTACGCCGTGGGCAAATACCGAGCGGTCAGTCACTAATCCGGCTTGGTCATAGACATCCAGATAGCCACTGCTTTTTGGAAACAGCTTTTTGACCAACGATACTTCATTCAAATTCTCAGACAGGTGGGTATGCAAGCGCACGTCGGGATACTCGGCCAACAGCTTGCCAGCTACCTGCAACTGCGCCGCCGTCGAGGTGACGGCAAACCGGGGCGTTACTGCATAGAGCAGTCGATCCTGACCGTGCCATTTCTCAATCAGAGCTTTGGTCTCGGTGTAGGAAGAGTCGGCGGTATCGCACAGCTCTGCGGGCGCATGGCGATCCATCATCACTTTGCCCGCAATCATGCGCAAACTGCGCGCCTGTGCCGCTTCAAAAAACGCCTCTACCGACTGCGGAAACACCGTCGCAAAGACTAGAGCCGTGGTGGTGCCGTGATTCAGCAGCTCATCTAAAAACACGTCGGCGATTTCGCGGGCGTAGTCCTTATCCTTAAACTTCAGCTCAGTGGGAAAGGTATAACGAGACAGCCACTCCAGCAGTTGTTCGCCATAAGCCGCCATCATCGTTAGTTGGGGGAAATGCACGTGGGTATCGATGAATCCTGGCATCATCAAGCGATCGCGATGCCACTGCGTTGGCACACCACCATATTGTTCACCCAGGTCAGCATATGCGCCAAAGCTATGCACCCTGCCTTGCCGATTGATGACCAATAAGCCGTCCTGAACGTAACGGACACTGTCTCTCTCCGGGACCAAAAAAGGGTCATCAACAAAATCTAGAAAGGCACCGCGAATCGCTTTCATATAGCTATTTGAAAAACCAATCTTGCAATAGAACACTCCCGCAGGAACCGAAAAGTTCTCAGTCAGGCAACCTTGCGATCGCCCAGAAATTTGGTCCAGAAAACCCTTACACTCAGCTACCCGAGTTTTCTGAGTAGGCTCCGCCATCACCCCCTCTATCCACTGCCTCGACAATTATTCATTGCCGTCGCCGAAGTTTCACCACAGACGTCACGGTTAACCCTTTAAGATAAAGAGATACCTGCGCTTATAAAACCCTTAATTTTTGCCGCTTTATTTGCCCTGCTAACTATGATGCTTGATACTACTGCCGTTTTAGACGTGCTGCGCCCTGTCAAAGACTTGGAGCAGCAAAAGAGCCTAGTCGAGCTGAACATGATTCGCGACGTCAAAATTGATGACGGGCATGTGAGCTTTACTTTAGTGCTAGCTAGCGGCTGCTCTCCGTTGAAGGGGCTTTTAGTTGAGGACTGTGAGCGGGCAGTAAAGCAGCTGCCCGACGTTCAAAGTGTATCGGTAGAGCTAACGACAGAAACGCCCCAGCACAAAAATACGCTGCCCGGCCAGCAAGGCATTAGCGGGGTCAAGAATATTATTGCGGTCTCCAGTGGTAAGGGGGGTGTCGGTAAAAGCACCGTGGCCGTAAACTTAGCCGTGGCTTTAGCGCAAACGGGTGCTCAAGTAGGCTTAATCGACGCCGATATTTACGGCCCCAATGCCCCGACCATGTTGGGGCTGGAGGAGGCTAACGTGACCGTGCAGCAGGGGCCGCAGGGGGAAGTGCTAGCACCAGCATTTAACCACGGGGTCAAAATGGTGTCGATGGGCTTTTTGATTGATCGCGACCAGCCGGTCGTTTGGCGGGGGCCGATGCTCAACGGGGTCATTCGGCAGTTTCTTTATCAGGTCAGTTGGGGCGAGCTGGATTATCTCGTGGTCGATTTGCCGCCGGGTACCGGCGATGCACAATTGACCCTGGCGCAGGCCGTACCGATGGCCGGAGCAGTGATTGTGACCACGCCGCAGAATGTTGCCCTGTCCGATGCCCGCCGCGGACTACGCATGTTCCAGCAGCTACAGGTACCCGTTATCGGCATCGTGGAAAACATGAGCTATTTCATTCCCCCCGATATGCCGGACAAGCAGTACGACATTTTTGGTTCCGGGGGCGGTGAAAAAGCCTCGAAAGATTTAGGCGTGCCGCTACTGGGCTGCGTTCCTTTAGAAATGAACGTGCGGGAGGGGGGCGATCGCGGCGTGCCCATCGTCGTCAAGCAGCCCGACAGCGCTTCCGCCAAATCCTTAGTCGAGATTGCCAAGACCGTGGCGGGCAAGGTGTCGATAGCAGCGCTGGCTTCTTAATCAAGTCCTTCCAGCAGCGGCGCAAAATGCTACTGTAATTAACGCTGGCGCTGCGTTGACGCACTGCGGTCGACCATTATCTGACGCTAGCTGCTGCGGCAGGATATTTCCATGGCCAATTCATTTCGGATTCAGTCTAATTGGAAGCGCTGGACGCAGCCCTGGCAGCATTTTGACTGGCTGCTGCTGGCCATGCCGACAGCTCTGACAATCTTTGCCAGTATCGTCATTGCCAGTACTCAACTCAATCAAGACGCCACCATCTTTGGCTGGAACCACTTTTTCCTCGGGATGATTGGGATCGGCATTACATTGTGGGTGGCTCGCATCCGCTATGAAGTGCTGCTGCAGTGGCAGTGGATTA
>JBCCNE010000442.1:0-4409 GCA_039026015.1 Cyanobacteria bacterium P01_C01_bin.70
ATACATCGAAATGCGCTCTTCTAGACAGCTCTGTATCAACTTATTCGGCAACTTTCAGCTAACTTTTGAAGATCAATCTGCCGTAGGGCTACAGACGGAGCGCTACCAGTCGATGGTGGCCTATTTAATTCTCAAAGCGCCCACGCCACAGCCTCGCTCCCGCATGGCGACCTTATTTTGGCCCGATGTCTCGGAGGCCCAGGCCAAGGCGAGCCTGCGGCGAGAGTTGTTCCGCCTGCGGCAGGCGCTCCCTGAAGCCGATCGCCTGCTGCAGGTCACATCGACAACCCTTCATTGGCAGCCACAAATGCCTGCCTGGGTAGATGTGACTGAGTTTAAAAAAGCTCTTCAGACCGCTCAACAAACCGAGGAGCCTCAAACTCAAATTGCCGCCTTCAAGCAGGCAATCGCCCTCTATCAGGGGGATCTACTTCCCGCCTGTTATGACGATTGGATTGTCCCCGAGCGCGAACGTTTACAGCAGCTGATGCTGCAAGCGCTCGGCGATCTCTGTCAGCTAGCGGTACAGGTTGGCGATGCCCGCAGTGCGGTGGAGTACAGCCAGCAGCTGATCCAGCAAGAGCCGCTAAGTGAGGTGGGCTACCTAACGTTGATGAAAGCCCACGCTCAACAGGGCGATCGCCCTGCTGCTTTGCAGGTTTACCACCAGTGTATGACGCTGCTACGAGAGGAGATGGGGATTGACCCCAGTGCTGAAACGCGCCAGTTTTATGAGCAACTGCTGGTGGATGAAGTTCCCTCATTGCGGCCCAGACCTAGCCAGTCGTCGCCCCCAGACGAGCCGATACCGCTTCGTGAGCCGGCAGTTGAATTAGCCGCAACCGGGTCTACGACCCAGATTGATTGGGGGGGAGCCCCAGATATTCGGCTGTTCTATGGTCGTTCTGAGGAGTCTGCGCAGTTGCGGCAGTGGATTCAGTATGATCGCTGTCGTTTGGTGGCAGTGCTGGGAATGGGGGGCATTGGCAAAACCGCGCTGGTCGCCAAGGTCGCCCACGACCTGCAGACAGATTTTGACTTGATTATCTGGCGATCGCTGCGCAATGCGCCGCCCCTAGAACCCCTTCTGGAAGACCTGATACCCTTTTTATCCGCTCAGCAGGAGATGAGTTATTCCGTAACTCGGTTTGTGCATTGGCTGCGCCAGTCGCGATGCTTGATTGTTTTAGATAATGTGGAAACGATTTTCAAGGGCGGTGAGAAGGCCGGTCAATATCGGGATGGCTATGAGAAGTACGGTGAATTATTTTTAGTTACAGGGCAGGCCAATCATCAAAGCTGTCTGTTGCTAACTAGTCGTGAAAAACCGGCTGAAGTTGCCACCTTTGCCGAGGCAAATCCTGCCGTTCAGTCCTTACAGCTCGATGGTTCGCCAGAAGTTGCTTTAGCGCTTGTTAACAATAAGCAGTTGATCGGAACTCAAGCAGAGAAAGAACAGCTGTGCGAACGGTGCGACCATAGCCCCCTGTCGCTGCAAATTGTCAGCAGCTCCATTCAGGATATTTTCGCTGGGGATATATCACTATTTTTGGAAGCCGATATTGTCCTATTCAACGGTGCTAAACGTCTTTTAGATAACCAATTTGAACGCCTTAGCGCCCTTGAAAAAACAGTCATGACTTGGCTGGCAATTAATCGTGACTGGACGAGTCTGGCAGAACTTAAGACCGATATCTATCCTCTGTGTGTAATGGCGCGCCTGCTGGAAGCCCTAGAGTCACTATGTTGGCGATCGCTCATCCAACGTCAGGGAAATACCTACACGCAGCAGCCGGTCATCATGGAATATGTGACCGATAGTCTGATTGAACAGGTCAGTGATGAGCTGAGCAATCCTGCCTGTTTTGTCACTCAATCTTGCAGTTCCTTGGCCGTCGCAACGTATCCACTGCTCAAAACAACGGTTAAAGACTTTATTCGCGAGAGTCAAGAAAGGCTGATTCTGCAGCCGGTAGCCGAACGGCTAAAACAAACGCTGGCCACACCAAAACAGGCTATCCGTAATCATCTCAAAACACTGCAATCGCATCAGGCCCAGGCCACAGGCTATAGTGCTGGCAATTTAATGAATCTTGCCTGGGCCATTGATCTAGACTTCACCAGTCTGGACTTATCGGCATTGACAATCTATCAGGCCTATCTGCAGCACGTAAGCCTTCATCAGGTGAACTTTAGTCGCGCGACCTTTAAGCACACCGTATTTAATCAGCCATTCGATCCAGTCTGCAGCATGGCCTATAGCCCTGATAGCTCACTACTAGCAACGGGGGATGGGGGCGGACGTATTGTTGTCTGGCGCATGGCTGATCAACAGCCGGTCCTAACTTTCCAAGGAACAACCAGCTGGCTGATGGCAATTGTTTTCACCTATGACGGCCAACAACTGGTGAGTGAAGACAATAGTAGCTTAAAGGTTTGGGACGTTGCCTCAGGCCAGTTTATTAAGGCTCTTAATGGCCATACAAATCTGATTTGGACACTGGTTTCTAGTCCAAACGAAAATTTAATCGTAAGTGGTAGCGTTGATGGCGATCTAGTCCTGTGGGACTTAGCTAAGCATGAATCCCTGCATCAGTTAACCGGTCACACCCAACAAATCAATGCGGCAGCTTTTAGTCCCGATGGCAAACAGATTGTCAGTGCTAGCGTCGATAAAACCCTCCGAATGTGGAGTGTCCATACAGGCAAAATATTGAAAACCTGGTTCTGTGAAGCTGAGCCCCAATGCGTTAGTTTTAGTCCCGATGGCAAACATTTAGCAGTTGGCCAATACGATGGCAACATTAGTCTTTGGAATCTTCAAACTGAGCAAATAGAATTGACGATACCAGCACATCAATTGCAGGTTTCATCGCTAGCATTTAGTCCTTGTGGAGGTTATCTTGCCAGTGGTAGTTTTGATGCCACTACAAAGCTTTGGCATCCCAAAACAGGGCAACTCTTACGCATCACAACCGTCTACACTAGCTCAATCTGGAAACTCGAATTTAGTCCCAACGGCAAATATCTAGCCGTTAGCAGCAATGACCCAACCCTTAGACTTTGGGAAATGCCCAAGAAACAGCTCTTTAAGAGCTTGCAAGGATATTGCAGCTGGATCAACACCATTCAGTTTCATCCCCATCAGCCTTTTTTATTGAGTGGCAGTGGAGACCATAAGGTTCGGCTTTGGCATGTTGAAACTGGTGATTTTATCAAGACATTCGAAGGACAAAGTGACTGGATCTTAAGATTGGCCCTCAGTCCTTGCGGCAGGCAAATTGCCAGTGGCAGTAATGATGGCACCATCTATATCTGGGACATTAAAACCGGACAAATTCTACACATCTTGCTAGGCCATGAAGCTCCCGTCTGGTCGTTAGAATTTAGCCCCGATGGTCAACAACTATTGAGCGGTGGCTTTGATCAAACTATTCGTTTGTGGAATGCGACGACTGGACAAGCCCTAAAAGTAATTCCAGCCCACAAAGGTTGGGTTTTTGAAACTCACTTTAGCCCGGATGGCAAACGGTTTGCGAGTACTGGCATGGATGGTGTTATCAAACTATGGAATGCCGCAACGGCAGAGACAATTCGCATCTGGGAAGGCCAGCAAGACTCCAACTGGACACTCGCATATAGTCCCGACGGTCAACACTTATTTACTGGCGGAGAGGATGCCAACATTAAGCTGTGGAACACGGTAACGGGTGAACTCTTGCAAACGTTACAAGGGCACGCTGCGGGTATTTGGGCGATTGAAGTGAGTGCCGATGGCAGCATCCTGGCGAGTGGTGGTGATGACCAAACAATTAAACTCTGGGACGTGGCATCCGGGCAGCTTTTGCAAACTCTGGATTTGCATCAAGGTCGAATTAATACGTTGGCGTTTACACCCGATAGTCAAATTCTGGCCAGCGGCAGCAGTGACGAAACCATTCGACTTTGGGATCTGTCTTCAGGGGATTGTCTCATGACGTTGAGAGCGCCAAGACCCTATGAAGGGATGAATATCGCTGATGTGCAAGGGTTAACCGAGGCTCAGATAGAGTCGCTAAAAGCACTGGGGGCGATCGCCTGTTGATAAACACTAGATCTCTTGCTAATCGCCCCTGTGTCTGGCGGCCCCAGAGAGAAGCAAGACTGCTGCCACAAATGGCATCTCAATTTCTGGCTTCGTTTGACGAAAGATCAACGCATTTAACCATCCTGCTTGGAATGAAAGGATCGATTTTGGGGAATCCTAGATACAGCAAAACCCCCTATTTGGCCCTAAAGTAGCGAAGCTGCGATTTGGGGCCATTTAGTTCCCTTGTATTTTTCCAGCGCCATCCTTCGGCCCTGATATGTTTAGCGACAGTTAAGCATTGAGGCAGCTGAAATGAAGCGACAGTGGGAAACAGAGGAGC
>JBCCNE010000443.1:0-4397 GCA_039026015.1 Cyanobacteria bacterium P01_C01_bin.70
CTGCCAGTGGATAAGCTTGGCGATTTCCAGCGATGAATACTGTCGTCGTTCCAATTGCGAATGGGCATCCCAGCAGCACAAGATGATTGCTGCACAGGGGCTGAGTTGCCCATTCTTATGTCAAACCACTATATCGTCCACAATCAAACCATTGACAGCAAGATTGTTCATCCGAAGGTTGACGGCTCTAGGGGATATAAACTGACGCCCTGGCGAATGTAGCCTTCTGCCTCCAGGTCCGTTAGCTGATTAGCGAGCAACAAAGAGCGCTCTGCCTTGAGCTGATGACAGGCTTTGCGCAACCCGGCCAAGATCTCGCCAAAGCGACCGCTGCTATGGCTGAACATCAGGGGCACCTGCTGCCAGATGCCGTAAAAACAGCGAGGTGCGTCTTGAGGATAGTGATCGACGTACTGCAGCGTATAAGTGCCGTCGCCATAGCATCGCGTGCGAAACCAACGCTGAAACGGCAGCCCGAGGTGGCCCTGCGGCTCTAGCGTATCCCACCAAGAACGATGCCAAGCCTCCCACGGGAGCTGCAAAATTCGCTGAATCTGCTCTTCGTCAAAGCCGCCGTGCTGCAGCAGCGCGATCGCCTCTGACAGATTAACCCGCCATGCCAATGTTTTGAGATCAGACTGGCAACGAGTCAGCGCTTGCAAATCCCGCACGGCAAAGTCATTGCCAGAGGGGGCACCGGCTGCTGGCATACACCACACATGCTCGTAAGCAATCACCGCATCAATATGCTCCAATCCAGTTGTCCCAGTAGGTGGGCCGATCACAATCCGGATTTGGCCAATTTGATGGGGCCGCGCAATCGCCGACGAGCAGTCCGCCAACAAAGACTTCAGCATGTCTTCATTGGCCAGCGCAAGATCCAACTGCACTTGATTGCGATCGAACCGCGAAATGCTTGCGTCGAGATGCATAAGGTCAGAAGAAATCATCTTTCTACCTGATGTAACGACTATTTAAAGCAAAGCCGCCGAGTCAGCTAATCCTCATCTCCCGGCGGCTACGGAGCTAATTTAACAATGCCATGACTCTACAAGGAGCGTCATCTTATGTCTTCAGTTACTAGTTAACGGCAAGGCTTGAAAAATATCGTGGCTGCCTCAACAAACTTTGCGCTTGTTCTAAAAACGCAACAACTCTATGGAAAGCATTGAGGAGGAGGATGCAGTGATGGGGTGGCAGGGTGTGAGCGTATGAGGGTGCAGGGGTGTATAGCCTGACGGCATTCAAGAAAGGCGGAGCCTGCCCGGCGAGCTTTGGGGTAATGGGCAGACATCTTGTCCACGAACCTAACCCCGAACCACGAACTAAGAACCAAAAACCAAGACCCCCTTTTCTCTGCATTCTGAACTCCTATGCATCTCTGCCAGACAGGAGATGACGGCAGCTGAAACAAAAACTAACTTGCGATAGAAAGAAAAAGTTTAGTCAAGTAAAGGCAGGCGTTATGAAGGGATTGCGGGGAAAAACCGCCATCATTACTGGTGCGAGTTCGGGGATTGGTCAAGCAATCGCGATGCGCTTAGGAGCAGAAGGCTGCAATGTCGTGATCAATTACCGCAGCGATGCCGAGGGCGCGGCAAAAACGGCTCAGGCCGCCCAGCAGCAGGCCCAATCGGCTGGCTGCGAGATTAAAACTCTGACGGTGCAGGCGGATGTTTCGCAAGAAGATGACATTCGGCGCCTCTTGCAGGAGTCGATTGACGCTTTTGGCACCGTCAATATTTTTGTTAATAACGCGGGTATTCAGATCGAAGCGGCATCCCATGAGGTGGAGACCGAGGCTTTTGACAAAGTGATCAATGTAAACCTGCGCGGCGCCTATTTGTGTTCACGAGAGGTGATTCAGCAATTTCTCAAACAGCGGCAGCCCGGCGTCATTATTAATGTCTCCAGCGTGCATGAAGTGATTCCCCGCCCTCAGTACATCAGTTACTCCATCAGTAAAGGAGGCCTGGGCAATCTTACTCGCACACTGGCGCTGGAATATGCCCACCAAGGCATTCGGGTGAATGCGATCGCCCCGGGTGCAACAGAAACGCCCATCAACTCCGATTGGGTAGATGATCCTCAAAAAGAGGCCGAAGTCAACAGCCATATTCCCCTAGGTCGCCCCGGCACGCCGGAAGAGATGGCGGCCGCGACGGCCTTTCTCGTCTCCGACGAAGCCACTTACATCACGGGACAAACTCTATATATCGATGGCGGCTTGACGCTCTACGCCGATTTTCGCGACCCCTGGTCAGCCTAAGCTGTAGTGACTGAGGGACCGTCATTATTTAGCAACCCAAGGCTTTGGCAGCCAGGGTTTCAGCCCTGAGCATAGGAAGTTAGAGCGGGTGCCGTCATGCTGATCCTGCCGGGTTTCTAGCATTATATGGATGACGCGTCCCAGCAATACAGCAGGCAAACTTTGTAAATTCCGGCGGTGCCCTCGCCGCCGCTGCGGGTTTTGAGTCAGAATTGTCAAAATCGCCGCAGGCCTCTTACCGTAACGCGCTCAATTGCGCATTCCGATTCCGCATTCCGCATTCCGAACCTTGCGACCCGCCTATGTTTGCTCCCGTTGAAAATGTGCTGTCGGTGCGATCGCGCCTTGCTGAAGGCCCCCTGTGGGATGCTCAACACCAGCGGCTCCACTGGGTCGATATCTACAACCGTCGGGTGCATACGTTTGATCCCGCTGCCCAAGCGGCCTCTTTTATCGAAATTGATACGGTCGTAAGCGGTTTGTTTCTTATGGATAGAGAGCACCTCATACTGGCCCAAGAAAACGGCCTGAGCCAATTGCATCTCACCACTCAGGAATTAGTCCCGATTGTTGCCATTGAGGCAAATCGGCCCGACAATCGCCTTAACGATGTGCGCTGCGATTGCCAGGGCCGGCTCTGGATCGGCACAATGAATAATCATGAGCAGCCCCAAGCCAGCCTATATCGCTATGACGCCACTGGCATGCTCAAACCGATGGCAACGGGGCTGTCTATTGCCAACGGCTTGGGCTGGAGTCCTGACCAGACAACGTTCTATTTGACCGACAGTCCGCGCCAAACGATCTATGCGTATCGATTTGATGCCGCCAGCGGTGAGATTAGCGATCGCCGCCCGCTGGTTGATTTGACGCACGAATCGTTTTACCCCGACGGGCTGACTATTGATGCCGCAGGCGGCATCTGGTCGGCCATGTGGAACGGCGGGTGCGTTATCCGCTTTGCTCCTGACGGGCAAGAACTGCTGCGAGTGCCGCTCCCCGTCCCCTTGGTCACTTCCTGCACTTTTGGTGGTCCGGATTTGACCGATCTGTACATCACGACGGCCTCGGCAGGCATGACCCAAGCAGAACTCAAAGCGCATTATCAGGCGGGCGATCTGTTTCGGCTAACGACCGATATAAAAGGATTGCCCGCCGGTCGTGCCTTCCTCAAATCTTCATAACCCAACGTTTTGAGAGCTAATTGACAAAGGACATCTCAAAGCCTCCTGAGACTCTTGCTGAACCAAGATTTGAGCGATTTCCTTTCAAGGTGTAAAGGCATTAAAATCACTTATCTTCGATAGAGTTTGTAAACCACCTCCAAGGGTGATCTATGTCGATTCAGCCGACTCAACTAGGGCAAAATTGCCTGCTTGCCGCCCCTTGCTCCAACCAAGACAATCGGTGTATCATAAGAAACTGCGCCAAAAATTAGGAAGCCGTCATTATGCCGAAGCTAAAAACCCGTCGAGCAGCTGCCAAGCGCTTTAAGCGCACGGGCAGTGGCAAGTTTATGCGCCGTAAAGCTTTCCGCAACCACCTGCTCGATAAGAAAAAGACTAAGCGCAAGGTCCGCCTCAGCCACAAAGCCGTTGTGGTGGATGCGGATGCGCCCAATGTTGAGCTGATGCTGCCGTATTCCTAAGCCGTTGATCAAAAAGAGCAGAATTAGCGTTTCGGATGTTCGCTTCGGTTTTCGCACATCATTTTCGCAAAGTTAGTAATTGTAAACACAAGGATTAGACACAATGGCACGGGTCAAGCGCGGTAATGTCGCCCGCAAACGCCGCAAAAAGGTATTAAAGCTGGCAAAGGGTTTCCGGGGCTCTCACTCCAAACTCTTTCGCACGGCGAATCAACAAGTAATGAAAGCACTGCGATACGCCTATCGCGATCGCCGTCGTCGTAAGCGTGATTTTCGTCGCCTGTGGATTACGCGGATTAATGCGGCTGCTCGCCTACACGGCATGAGCTACAGTCGCCTGATTGGTCAGCTCAAGAAAGCCAATATCGAAATCAATCGCAAAATGTTGGCTCAAATGGCAGTTCTCGACCCTGAAGGATTTAGTAAGGTCGTCGAAATTGCCAGCAAAGCCTAAACTTTTGGGGTAATCCTGTCCGTTAA
>JBCCNE010000444.1:0-4394 GCA_039026015.1 Cyanobacteria bacterium P01_C01_bin.70
ATCCGGCGACCCTTGAGAATGTTCCCGAATAAAGGCAAGGGGCTCATATTCTTGACTCCGCTCTAGGGCATGCACCGCCTCTTCGGCCTGTCCCAGCAGCAGGGCACATACCGCCTGCTCTAAATGCACATCTTGACGAGTGCCAACCTGACGCAGCAGCTGCTTGGCCCGTCGCACCAGAGCCGGCTGATGAAACGAAAAGCCGCGTGCTAGCAAAGCATAAATGGCCAGATAAGTCGCCACAGCGGAAGGGCGGCGGGCTTCCGCCTCAAAAATTTCCTGCTGCTCTGCGGCGGTAAGATAGCCCCGCAGTTGTTGAATAAATCGGAGAAAGTCGTCAGTCGAGAGCCCGGAATGGTCCTCCCCGACGCCATCAATACCGCCGCGCTCTTGCAGCATCGCTTTCAAAAGCTGCAGACCTTGACGACGCGGGGCAGTTTGGTCTAGCGGGCGCGCCACCAGCTCCAGCACGCGATAGGGCCGCAGCCGATACAAATCAGACTGCAGCTCGGCTTGAATTGCCGGAAAGCAATTTTCTTGTAGCAACAGCGTTAGTCCTGTGTCAAGGGACTCAGCCGCATTTTCGTACTGGTTTTGCTGCCACTGTTCACGACCCAGCTCTAAGCAGGCTAAGGACAATGACAGCACAATATCGGCCTTGATACGTTCCGGTTCGCCATATTTGCCAGCCGTTAGAGTGGCGCTGCCGTTGGCCATAAAAGGCCGCCCCAGACGAATTACCAGCTCATATTCACCTAGCTCCAGCAAAATCAGCAGGGCCCCGACCAGTTGGTCATCGGCAATCTCAACGGTTGGGGTATAGGGCTCAGGCGTAGGTTTGGGGCCGTTGTCAGTCGCCAGCGATCGCAGGGTGGCCTCTCCCATTTGCGGGTTAAAATCGGACGCCGACGCGCCATCATCGCTGGTCTTAAAGGCGTCCAAGGCTCCCGGCGTGTAAGTGCGAGCTAAAAACTGGGCGTCATAAGCCTGTCGCTGTTCAACGTCTGCCAGCAGCGTGTAGGCTTCATCAATCAGCGACTTGCGCGCCTCAATCGCCATCTCTGAATACTCCCGTCGGGGAAGCTGCAGCGTGCGATCGCGGTGGGCCTGCTGCAGCTGCTCCGCCGTCGCCTGAATCGGCAAACCCAGTATTCGATAGTAATCCAGTGGAATCCGCACTGCCATCTTGTTCCTAAAAACCCATGTTTTAACCAACTGCTGGGGTTGCCCCTAGCCGCAAAGCCCAGGAGATGCGCCCATTCTTCCTCAAACTCAATTCTGCCTGTGGCGGCACTGCCTGTTATAGCCTCTGCCCGATGGGCATTGTCTCGGATTAAACGTTGCCCCATGATATGTCGGTTATCGAGTTCTTAACAGCCCTATCAGCAATTGTAAAAATCAAGTTTTCATTTTCTCAGCGAACCACCTATTTCATCGGACAGGATTGAAGGTATAGAATTGTTGAGTTTGTCGGTAAACCCATCTACTAACCGAATCTGCCGAGCCCCCAAATTACCCTGTAAGATCGGCTGGCAACGGTTTTTGGTTACTGCTGACGCTCCCGCTGCGGGACAATCTTGTTTTATTGTGTAAAGTTGGAATTGCCAATAAGGATACGCCAAGCTTATGGCCCAGGAACGCACCCTTCCGGTATTTGATGCTGCCGCTGCCCTGCTCACTCGCGAAGAAGGGTTAAGAATTTATGAAGACATGGTACTCGGTCGCTATTTCGAGGACAAGTGCGCTGAGATGTATTATCGAGGCCGCATGTTTGGCTTTGTGCATCTTTACAACGGGCAGGAAGCGGTTTCTTCTGGGGTCATCAAAAACCTGCGTTCGGACGACTATGTGTGCAGCACCTACCGTGACCACGTGCACGCGCTGAGTGTTGGGGTGCCCGCCGATAACGTGATGGCGGAGCTGTTTGGCAAAGAAACCGGCTGCAGCAAGGGGCGCGGCGGCTCGATGCACCTATTTTCTGCGGAATACAACTTGTTGGGCGGCTTTGCCTTTATTGGGGAAGGCATTCCGGTAGCTTTGGGGGCGGCGTTTCAGTCTCACTATCGCCGGGTGGCGCTGGGTGATAGCAGCGCCGATCAGGTGACCGTTTGCTTCTTCGGCGACGGCACTACCAACAACGGGCAGTTCTTTGAATGTTTGAATATGGCGGCGCTGTGGCAGCTGCCGATTATTTTTGTCGTGGAAAACAATAAGTGGGCGATCGGCATGGCCCACGAGCGCGCCAGTTCCCAAACCGAGATTTATAAAAAGGCCAGTGTCTTTGGCATGTCAGGGGTCGAAGTAGACGGCATGGATGTTTTGGCGGTGCGAGATGCGGCCAAAACGGCAATCAGTCGCGCTCGCTCTGGTGAAGGGCCCACGCTAATTGAGTGTTTGACCTATCGCTTTCGTGGGCACTCACTGGCGGATCCCGATGAGCTGCGATCGCAGGAGGAGAAAGCAGAATGGCTGGCGCGGGATCCCTTAAAGCGCTTTGAGACCTATCTAGAAAGCCAGGAGCTAGCGACGACTGCAGATCTCAAGGCGATTCGCGACAAGATTCAGCAGGTGGTTGATGCTGCAGTGACGTTTGCCGAACAAAGTCCGGAACCGGATCCTAGCGAGCTGCGCCGCTACATTTTTGCGGAAGGCTAACCTGCCACACCATCAGCGATACGGCTCCCGGTGCCAGCGCTCCTCCGTTTTTGTAATTCTGATTTCAACCGCAAGATTTATGGCAGACACTCTTTTATTTAATGCCCTCCGCGAGGCCGTTGACGAAGAAATGGGTCGAGACGACACCGTTTTTGTGCTCGGAGAAGATGTGGGAGTCTACGGCGGCTCTTACAAAGTCACCAAAGGGCTGTATGAAAAGTACGGCGAATTTCGCGTGCTAGATACGCCCATTGCAGAAAATAGCTTCACCGGCATGGCCGTCGGGGCTGCCATGACAGGGCTGCGGCCCATTATTGAAGGCATGAACATGGGCTTTTTGCTGCTAGCGTTCAACCAGATTGCCAACAATGCCGGCATGCTGCGCTACACCTCAGGCGGCAACTATAAGATTCCGATGGTAATCCGAGGGCCGGGGGGAGTGGGCCGCCAGCTCGGCGCGGAGCACTCCCAGCGTTTGGAAGCGTATTTTCAGGCCGTGCCGGGACTCAAGATTGTCGCCTGTTCTACTCCTTACAACGCTAAAGGCCTGTTGAAGTCGGCGATTCGCGACAACAATCCGGTGCTGTTTTTTGAGCATGTGCTGCTCTACAACCTCAAAGAGAACCTGCCGGATCACGATTACCTGGTGCCGTTGGATCAGGCCGAAGTGGTGCGTCCAGGAAAAGACGTGACGATTTTGACTTATTCCCGCATGCGTCATCATGTGATGCAGGCAGCCAAAAAGCTGGAGCAAAAGGACTTGGATCCCGAAGTAATTGATCTAATTTCCCTGAAGCCGCTGGATTTTGACACTATTGGCGCATCCATTCGGAAAACCCATCGGGTGATTGTGGTCGAAGAATGTATGAAAACCGGAGGCATCGGTGCGGAAATCGTCGCTTCGGTGAACGATCGCTTCTTTGACGAGCTGGACGCGCCCGTCTTGCGACTGTCTTCTCAAGACATTCCGACGCCGTACAACGGTAAACTAGAGAGCCTGACGATCGTACAGCCTCAGCAAATTGAGGAAGCGGTTGAGAAAATGATGGCACTGCAGATTTAGGAGCGTCATGGGCAAGCAACGGCTGCTGCTAGCACTGATTTTGGGATTGGCGATCGGAGCGATCGTCATCATCAGCACGATTCCTACGCGACTGGGCCTGGACCTGCGGGGGGGCACCCAATTGACGTTGCAGGTGGAGACTACAGCAAACATTCCCACTATCACCGAACAGGATATGGAAGCCGTACAGCGGGTGATTTCTGACCGGGTTAATGAACTCGGGGTCTCGGAAACGTCGGTGCAACAGCTGGGACCGAATCAGCTTCTCGTGCAGCTGCCGGGGGTGAGCAATCCCGAACAGGCTCAGCGGGTGCTGGGAGAAACTGCTCAGCTTGAGTTTCGGACGCAAAATCCTGGCACCGAGCAGCAGTTTCAAATTGAGAACCAGATTTTGCAACAGCATCAGCTGGAACTGCGGGCCCTGCAGCAGCAGACTAACGCGAGTTCGCCAACCCTGCTGGAGTCGGCTAGCGACGATAGCAGTACAGCGGGCCCAGACGCCGCACTAGATCAGCAAATTCAGTCGGTGCAAAAGGCGATTCAAGAGAGCAACCGCGCCATTCGCGACTTATTTGCGGACGTCGGTTTGACGGGACAGGCGCTGACCGATGCCTATGCCCAACCGCGACAGAGCGGTAATCTCTGGGAGGTGGCGATCGCCTTTGATTCGTCCGGC
>JBCCNE010000445.1:0-4394 GCA_039026015.1 Cyanobacteria bacterium P01_C01_bin.70
AACTCAATGAAGGTCTCGCTGACAAACGAAAAGCTTTGCGCTTGCTGCCTAAACCAGGCTTATCGCCAGTATGTTGACTTAGGCATCGGGATGGGATTTCCCAGAGCTACTCCCCTTCTACTGTTGGTAGGATAGCACGATCGCCGACCCAACCTCTTATGTGCTAACCGCCGTAGTGAAGGTCAAACGGTTATCAAAGGGGGCGCTGATTGACATATCTCAACTGCCCCAAGCGGTATTTTCAATTCCGGATTTAGCATATCAATACTGCTTTGCCATCAGCTCTGCGTGCAAGCTGTCGAGCTCATCCGTCTCGATGCGCATCGCCACGCCGGGACTACAATGACCATAAGACTCAGACAAATGCAGTACACAGCAGCTTTTAGACACTTAAATATACAGCGGCATATTGTCTGCAAAACGATGCTTCCAATCCACTGCGAAGCCTAAAAAAATCAACATAAAATTCCTTGGCTTTGACCTCGTCAAAAATCCGCAGAATCGGCGTGGTGTTGGCAAAACCCATATCAATCTCCTCTCGGTTGAGCAGCGGTTACCAGGCAAACCTGATCCAGTCATAGTCCAATTGAACTAATTTTCCAAACACGCCTCGATATCGAGCAAAATTTGCTCTGCCGCTAACAGACTACGACCAGCGGCCCAAACGGCTCCGGTAACTTCGCAAACCTGCCCTTGCTGAACGGCCTGCAGCCTTGACCAAACTGGATCACGGGTAAAGTCGTCTTTTTGAATGCTGCCGGGAAAGTTGGGAGAATAAATTAGAAAAATATAGTCACCATCCAACTTGTCTAGCGCCTCGGCAGAAAACTCTAGCGCATAGTCACGGGTGATATCCTGCGCTGGAGGACGAGTAAGACCGATATCGGCTAGCACTGACCCTGGAAAACTGTTGGTCGTGTAAGTGCCGATGCGATCGCTATAGGTTGACAATACGGAAATTTCCAGTGCCTCAGGCTTGGCGATCGCCTCCCCCAACTGTCGGGCTCGCATACGATAGCGCTGCAAAAGCTGTTCGGCGCGGTCAGACTGCCCCAGCGCCTCCGCGTAGAGCTGAAAGTTTTCCTGCCAGTCACTTTCTCGACCGCTGCCCGCTGTCAATACCGTTGGAGCAATTTGCGACAGTTGACCATAAAGCTGGCGAGACATGCCGATTTGAGAGCCCAAAATTAAGTCAGGTTCAAGCTGCAAAATTGCCTCTAAATTAGGCTGATTGCCGTCACCGATGATGGCGATATCGGCGACAGTCTCGCCAAGATATGCCGGTAGTGACCCATAAGTGATAGTGCCGACCGGCTGCATGCCCAGGGCCACAGCGGCATCTAACGGCGCCGTATCTAGCACCACAACTCGCTGGGGAGATGCGGGCACCTGAGTTGCGCCATTGGCATGAGTCACCGTGCGCATGGGCCCAGAAACAGCCGTTGGTGGTGCAGTCGAACCAGACTGACAGCCGACAATCAAAGCCGTGATCGTCAGCCAGCCGGTTAGGTTGCAGTGCCACCGCTTGAACATTAGCCCCTTAAAACTCGATGGAATACCCCAGGTTGAGCGTAATACCAGGGGCCGCAAAGCGACGATCTTCAGTCCCGGCAATGCGCTCCTGAGAACTCACGGGTAAGTACTGATTGTTTAACAGGTTACGGATACCGACCGTTAGCCGACCGTCACCAATCTGCACGGTGCTCAGCAGGTCTACAGTGACATAGCCATCAACGCTGAAGCCATCAACATCATCGTCAAAAGCGCGATCTCGGCTGCCCACTCCTAAGAGCTGCAAGCGATTGGTCCAGCCGGGAGTCGTGTCATTCTCCAGATACAGGCCCACTTTATAAGGCTGCACCTGCACAGAGCTTAACGCCAGAAACTCACCATCATCATCGTCATCGCTCTCACCCTCATTCCAGCTAAAGTAGCCGCCCAATCGCCAGGTATTGCTGGGTTGCCAATCCACTGTAGCTTCCACTCCATAGTTACGCTGCGGTGCCCGCGCCACTTCCGTCAAGCCATCGTCTCCCACCCGCAGGTTGGTGCCCAAATCAGACTCGTTGTAGAACGCCGATAAACTCGCCTGCACTTGGTCAAATTCGCCCCGAACGCCGATTTCGAAATTATCCACCTGCTGCGGCTCTAGCAGCAGATCGTCACTAATGTCAGCATCGGCGGGCACTACAAAGGCAGTGGTTAGGCCAATGTCAGGAATCGAAAATCCTTGGGCGAAGCTGGCAAACAGGCCCACTTCGGGAATGGGCTTATAGATCAGGCCCACGTTGAACGAAACGTCATCCGCATCGCCGCTGCCTCCAGCGCGCTCTTGAGGAGAATTAAATGCGAGAATGCTGTCTTCAACGTTAAAGTCAAAGCGGTCGTAACGTAAGCCACCGCTAATCTGCCACTGGTCGCTAATATCCCAGGTGGCCTGGGCAAATAGACCCAAACTTTCTAGGTCGTAGGTAGGCGTTTGATTCAGTACTTCGACTACATCTAGGGTACGAGTCGCATCGAAAGTCGCAATGTCTGACACCAGTACTAATCGGTCATTCTCCTCTTGGCCATAGTCGGCCCCCCACAGCAGGCTAAAGTTCTCACTAAAGCTGGTGTCGAGCTGTAGCCGCCCACCCCACTCTTCCGAGTCCAAAGCGGTTTGCCAAAGCAGAGGGAAAAAGTCTGGCAAGTCTCGTCCGCGCAAGTCACTAAATCCCTGTCTGAGCTGTGTGTCTCGATAGAAGAACTGGGCATCTAACTGAGAGTTCAGAATATTTTCGTGTCTATAGGTGAGATTGATGACGTGGTTAGTCTGCTGTGGGTCATCCTCATATTCCACATCGCCAACTTCAATGGCTCGCGCTTTTTGCAGACCGGGAATTTGAATGATGGCCGGGTCGGAGATAAATTCCGTATTGTCCAAATCCTCAAAGTAAAGACTATACGTCAGCCCTAGCCGCTGCTGATCGTCCAGGTTATGACCGAACTTTGCTAAAAAGCCCAGTCGTTCGGTGTCGGCCACGCCGCTGGGGGGAATGCGATCGCCCTCGGCGTCAAAAAAGGCATTGGTTACGTCATAGGACAACGATGCCCGCAGGTCGGTACGCCCATCGTTGCCAGCGAACCCAATTTGTCCCCCGTAGCCAAAACTATCCTCTTCCACAGACGTGAGGCCGACATTCGTTCTAGCCGATAAGTCAACGACAAAGTCTTCTTCCGTCGCTGCTCGCGTAATAATGTTGATAATGCCCCCAGTGGCACCGTCGCCATAGATAGCACTCGGCCCGCGCACCACCTCAATCCGTTCAATCACGTCGGGGTCGATCGTATTCAGCTCAGTATTGAAACCACTATTGGGGTTCTGGGGCACCCCGTCGATCAAAATTAACGCAGTGCGGCCTCGCAGTGATAGGGTGCGAGTGCTGTTTTGCAGCGTTGGCGGGCCCAGACCGGGCACCAGCTCTCCCAAAATATCCGGCAGGTTGTTGGTCAGCTCTCGCTGCTGCTGTAGCTGCTCGCGGTCAATTACGGTCACCGATCGCGGAACGTCTAAAACATTTTCCTCTGTGCGAGTCGCGGTGACCACCACTTGAATGGCCTCTGACTCAGCATCCTCAGCCGCCGTGGTCACTCCCGGCACCACGCTCAGCACCAGGTTGCCAGCTTGAGTACTGACCTGGACCTCAGGGGGGCCATCCGTGCCGGTAATGGCGATCTGCACCGCCCCCTCTGGCGTACTCGATACCTGGACTAAGGCAATGCCTTCAGCGGGGCTGAACTGCTCGGCAACGGCAGGATCTTGCAGGTCGAGGATGGCATCGGGGATATCCGTTATCAGCGCGTCGCCCACAATTTGCGAAGTCGCTGCCGACAGAGGTTGGTCAGAGACTAGCGTAACCGTCAAACCGTCCGGCGTTGGCTCAATCTGGACGTTGGTGATGACGGCAGCAGCCGTTTCATCTTGGGCCAGCAGATCCGCAGCAGTGGTGGTAGCCTCTAGGTCAGGTAACGGGGCTTCAGTGACCGGCTCGGCAGCGGTCACCGGCACGGCAATCGCCGGCACTGCGATCGCCAAAAGTCCAAAACTCAACGGTTTAATCATCATCCCTTTCACACCACAAGCAGCCGGCCAATAGCGACCGACTTATTCCACAGCGCCAGTGGAAAACCTCTCAACTGGCTACGAATCAACCTATGGGATTTAGAGATGCCTTTTCTCTTTAAAGCAGACTTTTTTCTCTTCAAAACAGACTTTTTTCTCAAAGCCGCCGCCGCTGCTTTAACTGATATCCTTTCGGGGAGATGCCAAGCTGCCGCCGAAAAGCGTTGCTAAACGCCGTCGAACTGTCGTAACCAACGGCTGTGGCAACTGCGGCAATGGAGCGCTGCTG
>JBCCNE010000446.1:0-4391 GCA_039026015.1 Cyanobacteria bacterium P01_C01_bin.70
CAGCGTGGCGAGAACTCAGCCGCTAACTCGGCAGTTCTGAGAGGCCGTCAATACGGCCAGATTGGGGCTGGGTCAGCAGCAAGCTTGATTTGCCACTAACCCATCCCAGGCTCGTAGTTTCTGAGGACTAGCGTCTTCATTACAGGCCAAACGCTGCCCTGGAAGCCTGATAAGTTTGCCAACACTGGGATACTTTTGACTCTGACAAAAGTATCCCAGTGTTGACGCTTTTGAGTTGACTAGAGACAGCAACCGCTCAAGTTACTGCCCTGCAACAGTCCTAAGACTCTTTAAAGAATCGCCTTGATCAATTGGCTCAGTCGCTCAACAAAATCGTCCTGAGCAGGCACTTTAGGGGCTGTCAAAAAAGACATGCCGCAAAGATTAAAGAGCTATGCCTGCTGAAGTTTGCTTATTGTTAATGCAGTCTCTGACAGGAGACTGTGAGACAACCGCAATCGCTCCGACAACGCATCCGCCAGCGGCTGTGACCGAGTCCCAGACTGATCCGGCCACAGGACCCGCAGCCGTTGTTTCAGAAGCGATCGCGCCGGCCACAGAGTCACCCACGCCGCAGTTTGCCGACTTTTGTGACCGTGAGCCAACTCCGCAGCTGGCGGTTTGTCGCCTGCATTCATCGGCTCGCCAGAATCGCTCTGGGCCCCAGTCGATGACGACGTCAAATCCTGCTTCCGCAGCAGCTCAGCCGCGATCGACAAGAGCTGTGACTGCCGCCGCCAGCCCCCGACCAGTGACCATCCCAGCCCCCCTCAATTTGCCGTCGGCTCAGCGCTCCGTGCCGATACCAGCGGTGCAGATGCCGCAATTTAGCTTACCAACCACGGTGGCGGCGCATCCGTCGGTATCGAATAGGGCTCCCAGAGCAGTTCTTAGGCCAACTTCTGGATCAGAGCTATATCGCCAACGGCAGCTAGCGCTGCAATCGGGTCAGTCTTATACCCGCATTACCCCCGGGGCTTATGCGGAGCAGTGGCGAGTCGTAAACCGTCAGCCCACTTATGAAGATTGGCGGCAACTGCTGCAGCAAGAAGCCCGCGCGATGGCCTACGGGCAGGGCCAAAATCGGTTAGAGGTGGTGGTCGGCGACTCGTTTGGGCTGTGGCTGCCGCCTGAGATGCTGCCCCGCGATCGCCTCTGGCTCAACCAAAGTATTTCCGGCGATACGACAGCGGGTATTCTGCGGCGGGTCAATACCTTCGCTCACACGCGGGCGACAACGATTCATCTTATGGCCGGCGCGAATGACCTGAAAACCGGCGTTCCAGAAGCGCAAATTGTGAGTAACCTGCACCGCACCGTGCGCATTCTCAAGCAGCAGCACCCGCAAGCGCAAATTGTAGTTTATTCCGTATTGCCGACACGGCGCGCCGAAATCGCTAATGACCGCGTGCGCTCGCTAAATGCTCAAATCGCCCGCATGACGCAGCGCAACGGCGTCGTCTATCGCGACATTTATCCTCAGTTTCAAGACGAATGGGGCCATCTGCACCCGGATCTGACAACCGACGGCCTGCACCTGAATCCACAAGGCTACGCGCTATGGCAGCAGGCAATTTTGGCCAGCGCGTGGTGAACTCTGGGTGCGGGTGTGAGAATGGCTGGGTGAATAGCCTTAAGTTTTGAATTCTAGATTTTGGGTCTAACCTGGCGAAAAGGGCATGATCCTAAGCGTTTGATTTCTGGTTTCCGGCTCTTGCTTTGCCGCAGTCTGCACTTGCGGTCAAGTTTTGAGCTTTCGCTAAGATTGAGCCAATTCTGAGCACAGCGGCCAATTCCATGTGATTCAGAAACAATGGATTCGATAAGGGGGCGGTCAGTATGGCGGAAGCGATCGCGCTTGACCGGACAGTCACGTTAGCTGAGATTCGGGAAGGTCTGCGGGCCGGGCAACAATCGCTGGCAGATTGGAACGGCGGACCGTTAGCGGTATCGGCAGTGCCAGGAGCGGGCAAGTCTACGGGGATGGCAGCGGGAGCGGCGATCGCGATTGTACGGCATCAGCTAAATGCGCGGCGACAGTTGGTGCTGGTGACGTTTACGCGCTCGGCAGCGGCGAATCTGAAGGCCAAGGTGCAGCGGCACTTGCGATCGCTGCAGTATCCGCTCAACAGCTTTGTAGTGTATACCCTGCATGGCTTAGCGTTGACCATTGCCACGCGCAACCCTGACCTGTCGGGGATTAGCCTCGACACGTTGACGCTGCTGACGCCGACCCAAAATAACCGGCTGATTCGTACCTGTGTTGAACGCTGGCTGGCCGAAAATTCTGATCTCTACCAGCAGCTTATTGAAGGACGACAGTTTGACGGCGAAGAAACGGAGCGGCTGCGGCGACAGTCCACTCTGCGCACGGAAATTTTGCCCAGCTTAGCGACGACGGTGATTCACGAGGCGAAGAGTTCGGGCCTGAGCGCAGCGATGCTGGCGCAACTGGCTCAGGCCGTCACGCGCACGGTTAACGAAAACAGTGCAGACTACGATGTGCTGACGGTGGCAGCAGGGCTGTATGAGCACTATCAACAGCTGCTGGAACAGCGTCATTTAATTGACTACGACGACATGATTCTGGCGGCGCTCCGGGTGCTGGCCGACGCTGAGACGCGGCATTTTTGGCAACATCGGATCTTTGCTGTGTTTGAAGACGAAGCGCAGGATTCTTCACCCCTACAGACCCAACTGCTGAAAACCCTGGCCCAGGATGCCGACAGTGCCACCGCGCCGCTAAACCTAGTGCGGGTGGGGGATCCCAACCAGGCGATCAACTCTACGTTTACGCCTGCTGATCCAGTTTTCTTTAATCAATTTTGCGATCAGGCCCAGCGCCAAAATCGCCTGGTGCTAATGAATCAGGCCGGTCGCAGCAGTCCTGTCATCATGGCAGCGGCCAACGCGATGCTGCGATGGGTCAATCAATCGGGATTAACCGGCACCGTCGCCCCCTTTCGGAATCAAGACATTCACGGAGTGCCGCCAGATGATCCCCAGCCGGATGCCAACCCGAGTCCGATGGGGGGCGGCGTAGAGTTTTATCGACCGGCAACGATTGTCGAGACGGTACGGCTATTGGCTCAGCGATCGCTGGCTTTACACACGGCGGCTCCTCAACTGAGCCAAGCGATTTTGGTGCGAGAACATCGCCAAGGCCGCTTCATTAGTCAACTGCTCCAGGACCCCGACACCTTAGGAGTAGACTTGTTGAGTACCGGCCTGCGCATTTATGACGTGGGTGAACAAGCGCGGCAGACCCACGTACCGTCGGAAATGCTGACGATTCTGCAGTTTATTGAGCGGCCCCATTCCCCCGATCGCCTGAAGTCGTTGCTGCGCATTCTCGTAGATCGCCAGCGCATTGCCACCCAAGATTTAAACCTGCTAGCCAAGCAGCCAGAGCAATTTATGTATCCCGGACCGTTGGATACGGCACCTTTAACGGCGGCGGCAGAACAAGCCAAGCGGCTGTGTACGGGACTATTGCGATCGCGATTCGAGCTGCCGCCCTATCATCTGATTCCCTTTGCCGGGCTGACCCTCGGCTACAACCAGAGCGAGTTGGCCACCGCTGACAAACTGGCCGCCCGCT
The DNA here is from genome assembly GCA_039026015.1 of Cyanobacteria bacterium P01_C01_bin.70. Classification (GTDB taxonomy): domain Bacteria; phylum Cyanobacteriota; class Cyanobacteriia; order Phormidesmidales; family Phormidesmidaceae; genus Halomicronema. The sequence continues at coordinate 3,602 of JBCCNE010000446.1, forward strand.
TATCCCAGCAAAATCGCGAAGATAATACCCTGCGCGCCATGATTCAAACGCTACAGGAAATTGTCGGTTCCGAGCGGTTTGAAGCCGTTGATACGGAAGACCGTGACGATCGCTACACTCGGCGGGGACAGCTCACTATCCTCACCATGCACAAAGCCAAGGGATTGGATTGGGATGTCGTCTTTCTGCCGTTTTTGCATGAGCGTACGATTCCCGGTAACCTCTGGGTGCCTCCGCAGCAGACCTTTTTAGGCGACTTTAGCCTGCCCGAAGTTGCTCGCGCCCAAATTCGTGCCCAGACCCACGCGGAGCATAGCACCACGCCAATTCCCGACCTGCTGACCGCCTGGCAGCAGGCCAAAAATTTGAAAACAGCCGAAGAATTTCGCCTGCTCTATGTCGCGATGACCCGCGCCAAACGCCTGCTGTGGATGTCAGCAGCCCACGCGGCACCCTTTACCTGGAGCAATCCCGATAATTTGACCGACCTTGGCCCCTGTCCGGCACTACCCGTGGTGATGGCGCAACTGGCTGAAGCGAGAGGGTCAGTGGACTAGATAAGTTGGACGAGTTAAGTGGAGTAGCGATGATCTTAAGAGTCGAGCTGCTAACATCAAACGACCTGGGAAGCAGCACTCACCTGGCCGTCATCCCAAAATTCATCGTTCCTGACCATGGCACTAAGACAAAGAATTTCGCTCAGGGAACGTCGACTGAATTGCCGCAACTACTTGACAATGAGACGAGATAAATCCGTTTGTCCGGCCTCTAGCCAGCCATAGTCTTGCAG
>JBCCNE010000447.1:0-4383 GCA_039026015.1 Cyanobacteria bacterium P01_C01_bin.70
AGATAGCTGAAAGCCCAGTACAGTGGCTCTTTTCATGGCGCATTTCGGATCTGTCACATCAGCTTAAATCCCCGGCCGATCCCAGAACCATGGGATCGGCGAACTTTGTTGTCGGCGCGTTGAGAGACTTAAGCACTTAGCGCTGAGGGGACTTTGCCAAAGCGGCGATCGCGCTGCTGATAGGCCAATAGCGCCTTGTGAAAGGCAGTGCGATCGAAATCGGGCCACAAGTGATCGGTAAAGTACAGCTCGGTATAAGCTAACTGCCACAGCAGGTAGTTGCTCAGTCGCTGCTCGCCACTGGTGCGGATCAACAGATCGGGATCAGGACTGTCAAAAGTGTAGAGCTGTTGACTAATCGCGCTCTCGGTAATGTCTTCAGGGTTGAGATGTCCGGCTTGCACCTGTTGGGCCAAAGCTTGGCAAGCGCGAGTAATTTCCAGCCGACTGCCGTAATTTACCGCCACGTTAAAGGTCACAGCCTGGTTGTGAGCAGTCGTTTCGCAAGCGCAAGTTATTTCCGCTTGCAGGGCAGCGGGCAGCTCTGACAGGTCACCGAAAAACTGGAGCCGTACCCCCTCCTGGTGCATTGCCTTCAGTTCTTGCCGCAGCAGGCGCTCAAATAGCCGCAGCAGGAACTCAACTTCTTTAAGGGGACGCTGCCAGTTTTCTGTCGAAAAGGCATATACCGTCAGCGTGGGAATGCCCCAGTCTTTACAGCAGCGCACCAAATCTTTGAGAATGCGAGCCCCTTGGCGATGACCGGCGATGCGGGGTAGGCCGCGCTGTTTAGCCCAGCGGCCATTGCCGTCCATGATAAAAGCGACGTGTTGAGGCAGGCGATCGCGAACAATATCTAACGGCAGCGTTTTCATAGAGACGACATCCATAATTAATTGAGAACAGTACACATAATTGATTCGAGCTACGATGCTTCTGAGCCAGTGAGGTCAGGAAACGGCCATGAGAAACCGACTCAGGCAGGCGGCTATTCCGGCAAAGAAAGGCTAGCAGCAGGCAAACCTTTTCTAGAGTTCCCCGCTAGCGGTAAGTAGCCAAACAGGTCGTTGAGATAATCTGGCGTCAGGCTGCGATTCCAGCTCCAAAGCGATTTCATCACTTGGTCAAAGGTGTAGAGCAGCGTCAGGCGCTGGGTAGGCGACCACTGTTCCCAAGCAAGTTCATTCATCAGGCGCTGCAGGGTATGCAGCAGACTGCCCTGGGTGGTGCGATCGTGCACTTTTCGCAGCATTGCCTGTCCCAGGGTTTGGCCAATTTTGACCAGCGACGAGTCAGGATAGGCCCACATCCCAAAGCCCCAAAACTTCGTCATATGGTTGATTTCGTCAATCAGCAGTTCGGCTAATACTGCCTGCAGCGCGCCTGTAGAGTGGGCCATCATCCACAAATATAGGCAGGTCGCACCATATTCAGTGGCGACCCGGTGCAGGCCGTGGCGATACAAATTTTCGCGGGGATCGGGTGCCGCTTGATAGGGACGCGCCACATGGGGAATAATTTCTGGCCGCTGACCGGTCAGCAGCTTGTAGAGCTTGGCTAAAGCGGGAGTATGGCGATTTTCTTCCCGCTCCCACAGACCTAACTCCACAAGTTTGCCCGCTTCATCTACCTGTCCGCCGACAAAGCGCCCCATTGCAGGGTACAGTTCCTCCAAGTACTGGCGGCTGCTCTGGGTATAGTCGCGAATGGGTGCTTCGGTGTTGATAGTGCCCAACAGCGTAGCGCAGAAGGTTTCCCAGTCAATGCCGACTAGCTGGTCGGGGGCTACGTCACTCCATGGCAGTGCGCCCCAGGGACGAAGGGTCGGCTGCTGCAGCTGATAAGGCAGATCTTCGAGGCGATCGCGCAATATTGCTGCGGTCACATAGCGCGATCGCAGCGTTCGAATTCGCTTGAGGCGTTGCCCAATATTCGGATTAGCCGTAAATTGGCCCGCCAGGTCCACAGTCAAGTCGTAGGATGCCCATGTCGCAGTCATAACATTTACCTTGGATACTGATCATCACGCCAACCCTATCCAGTCAATGGCTTGATGTCGGTCGGCAAACGTCGGTGGCGCCGGATTTCACTAGTCCGCAAATGTCGGCAATGGTTTAAAGACGGAAAAAAGCCCCCGCTAATCTCGGGGCTCTCACAGTCATTAGCAGTTCAAATTAGCTTCAACGGCCCGCTTCTTGCGCTTTTAAGCTCCAACCGCTGCGATCGCACCAACGACGAGAGAAGTGTGATGACCCGCCATAGGGTTTACCCAAATTTGGATGTACCGCTGCGCTGACGGCATCCTATCGCCATAATTTGACTTGTTGCGTTAAGGGTCTGGTCTTTGTCTGGGACATAGTCACGTCATCCTGAAGCGTCAAAACTCATTAATCGCCAAGCCTCAGTGAATAGCGCCCGAGCACAATCAGCTGGCGTAGCCGCAGCCAGCCAATCTGTTGCAAGATCTGCAACCACTCAAATTTGTGCCCAATCGTTCGGCAAGATTGATGGTGTTCGCTGAGAAGCTCAGACGCCGGTCAGCAGCGCCCCTTTAGCAGTGATCTCTGCACCTTGCTTCATGCCCTGTATTAATTCAGTTAAGCCAAGCCAGCCTTGGTCGGCCAGCCCCCGCCAGAAATGGTCGGAAAAAGTCTGGCCTGTGGCGATTGACACTCAGTAGTCGGAAATTCTCGCTATTCTCACTGAAGAAGAGAGTGAACAGGGCAATGGGTAAAAAGTGGCGATCGCGGCGATTGCTGTCTGACCAATGATGAATGGTTATATAGCTTTAGCCATCGAGGCTGATGCGACCGGTATATGCGGATGCCTAGCCCACAGCCAGATGGCTCGCCGTCTTGTGCTAACGCAGCTGGTGACGACTATAACCACGGTGGCTTCATCACACCTTTAAGTTTAGGCACTTTTTCTATGGCAACTTCTCTATATTCATTGGCTAGATTAGACCAAAGCGCGGGAATCCCAACGATGAGCGCAGATGCGGTTCTAGAATTAGCTGATTTCCTAGTGTTTCGCGCTACGGGAAAGCATCTTAACGATCTACAGCGAAAAATTTTACAAGCAGTCTGGCGGCGGCAAACCTACAGTGAAATGGCCCAACGGCTGCGCTATACCGAAGGGCATGTCAAAGATGTGGCCTCGCAACTATGGCAGGCATTATCGCAAGCGCTAGATGAGCGGGTAACCAAAAGCAATAGCCTGGCTGTGCTGGAGCGCGCTCTGAAGCAGGCCAAAGTAAAGCTGACCCAGCCGCCGACTCAGTCGCTGAGTAACATTGAGACCAGGCGATTTGTAGGACGGGAAGCCGCGATCGCTCATCTTGATCAGCTGATTGCTCAGGGCCAGCGAGCGATCGTCCTGCAGGGGGAAGGGGGAATCGGCAAAACTACTCTGGCGCAGCAATACCTGGAGCAGCGTGCCTTTGCAGTTGTGTTGGAGCTACTGATGGCGAAGGAAACCGCCAACATTACCCCAGCAGAGCAGGTAGTTGAAGAATGGCTCCGCCAAGATTTTCAGATTGAGCCCGGACAGGATTTTGGGGTTACCCTGGATCGTCTCAAACGACAGCTCCGCGAACGCCCCGTAGGCATTCTGATCGACAACTTAGAGCCGGCCCTAGACGCGCAGGGGCGCTTTTGGCCGCAGCATTCTCGCTATGGCGACCTCATGCGGGTGCTGTGCGATCCCAAAGGACAGACAGTAACGCTGTTGACCAGTCGCGATCGCCTCTGTGAACCGGGTGTTTCGGTGACCCATTACCGCTTACCCGGACTCAGCCTCGACACCTGGGGCTTATTTCTAGGCTTGGGCACGACCACACTCAGCCTAGAAACGTTGAAGGCCATGCACCGCGCCTATGGCGGCAATGCCAAAGCGATGAATATTTTGCGGGGAGCGATCCGCAATGATTTTGACGGCGATGGCGATGCCTACTGGCAAGAGGTAGGGGCTGATCCGCTGACGATGCTGGACTTGAAGAATTTGGTTACAAGTCAGGTCAATCGGCTCAAGCAGTTGGATACAGATGCTTACCAGCTATTTTGTCGGTTAGGCGCCTTTCGCTACCAAGATGTACCTCGCGTCCCGACGGAAGCGCTGCTGGCGCTGATGTGGGACATTGATCCCGTTCGCCATCGTCAGGTGATCTCCTCCCTTCGCAATCGATCGCTGCTGGAAAGCCATAAGGGTCAATATTGGCTGCATCCCGTAGTGCAGGCAGAAGCCCTAGAGCGGCTGCATCAGAGTGCTGATCGACAGCAGGCTCACATCCAGGCGCGGCAGTTTTGGACAGAGCACGTTGCCACCGTCACCTCCATCGCTGAGGCGACTCAGGCGTTCGAGGCGTATTATCATGCTCTAGCGATC
>JBCCNE010000448.1:0-4378 GCA_039026015.1 Cyanobacteria bacterium P01_C01_bin.70
AGTTCGGAGGGACCTCCGATAGTTCCCTGCTGGGAAGGCCATTGAGTACTCAGGCGGATTTCTAAATCTTCCTCACCGCTACCGATGGCGAAATCGCCAATGTCGTTATCGATCATGAGGTAACGACCCTGTCCACCCAAATCGTCTTGACTAATGCCATAAAAATCAAGGGCTTCGCGTTTAGGGACAAGTTTGAAATCTTCGCGGAGATTGCCCAGGTCATCCCGCACATCCATAGTGCCAGGGATGTCCCTTAATGCCTGCTGCACCTGACTAGAAATCTCCCGCAGGGTCTGTAAGTCGTCACCGTACAGCTCCACCTGGATAGGATCCTCACTGCCCCCAGTGCGCTCAAATTGAATTGCTAAGATCGCGCCCGGGTAATCCCGCACAACGGTGTCATTCAGCTCCTGGCGCAGCTCGGCAATGTATTCAAAGGAGTCCCTTGCCCTGTCATCACGCTCTACGAAAATAGCGGACAGCCCGACGAAGTAATCAGCATTACCCGGCTTGAGCTCGCTGGAAGCGACCAAGCCACTGCGCTGACCCACCAGCTCCAATACGCTTTCAAAGACGAGTTTGCCATCTGGGTCACTGTAGGTGCGGACGATCTCACCGATGCGGTCAGCCACTTCTTGGGAGCGCTCCAGGGTGGCAGCGGGCGGCAGCTCTACATTGATGCTGAGCTTTCGGCCTTCAGCATCAGGGAATAGCGAAGACGGTAGATTCGCGAACAAAACAATGGCACACACAAACAGCGCGATCGTGCCCAAGGTCCAAAGCCGCGCGACATGACGATTGACCAAGGTCACCCGTAAACTCCATTGAGTAAACTTGGCAGAAGCCTGCTCTGTTAAGCGATCCATAAAGGTTTTGGAATTGGCTTTGCCCGGCACATTACCCAGGAGGAATTTGGAGAGCGGCACCACGGCTAGCAGCGCCACGATGTAGCTCAGCACCAGACAGGTAATGGCACTAGTGGGAATCAAGCGGACAAACTTGCCCATGAGGCCTGAAATCGCCATCAGCGGAGCCATGGCCAAAATGGTCGTTAATTGTCCAGCAAAAGCCGGGGCAGCATAGGTTTTGACGGTTTTGATGGCGGTTTGAGCAAAGGGCAGATTTTGGTTGAACAGGCCATCATGCATGCCTTCCAGCATCAATATAAAGACGTCTACTAACAGGCCCAACGCCAAAATCATGCCAATCATGACCATCGTGTTGAGGGTGTAGCCCATGATCCAGAGGATAAAAATGGCCCCGGCAAACGTCAGTGGGATGGCGAGGCCCGCAATCAATGCCTCGCGCCACGTGAGCGCCACAAACAGAATGGCAAACACACACAGTGATGCCTGGAAAACATTGCTGCCGAGCTCATTCAGTTCATCCTGAATGGTATTCGCATCACTATTGAGGACTTCATAGTCCATCCCATAGGGCCAAATCTCAGGATTCTCGCGGGCTGACTCCATCGCCGCTAGGGCATCGTTCACCACCTGAATGGTGTCGCTTCCAGCCACTTTCACCACTTCTAGCGTGACCGTGGGCGCAAAGTCCTCCCCCTGCCAGCTCAGCAAAGCCCGGTTGGTTTCTCGTTCCAAGCCCTGATAGACATCAGCCACCTCATCCAGGCGCACAATTCGATTGTCACCCAGTCGAGCAACCGGTAGGCTCCTCAAGTCTTCAATCGTACGAAAGCGTCCATACAAGCGCATCTGAGCGCCAATTTCATCATCGCGCACCAAATCCCAGGAGGTATCGAGGTTACTGTCTTGAATGGCACTACTCACCTGGGTCGCGGCAATGCCCAAGGTGGTCAAGCGACTCGGCACCATCTGGACATGTACGACTTCTTCGCGGCGACCCGACAAGTCCACTTCCCGCACATTTTGCACAGACTCGAGCAGCTCCTGCAAATCTTCTGCCACTTGACTGAGAATATTGATATCTAGCCCCTCTCCCGTCAGCGCCAAGGTGAGAACCGGAGCATCTTGCTGCGATAGTTGCTCAAATTCGGGTTGCTCACGGCCTGTGGATTCGGGCGGCATCTCGGGTTCAGAATCATCTAACTTACCCCGCAGTTGCTGGATTGACTCCGCTACGGGCGACTCGGCCTTGAAGGCCACATTAATCAGAGAGAAGGAATTGAAGGTGGCACTGGTAAAGTCGTCGAGTCCCTGAAGACTTTTAATTTCTTCCTCGATTTTGTCAGTGACTTGATTCTCAATCGTTTCTGCATCGGTTCCTGGCCAGGGAGTCGTGATCAGAGCCCGGGCAATCTTAATGTCAGGATCTCCCTCTTTCACCATAGAGAAATACCCCATCAGCCCCCCCATAAACAGCAGGAAGCACAGGAGAATCGCAAAGATCTGGCGGGTAAAGAAGAATGCCATCCACGCGGGGGGAGGGGAATCTTCTTTCGTGGTTTCGGGCGGTGAGGACGGTTTTGGGGAGGAGGGCGGAAGGCTTGGTGCCTCTACAGGGTAATCTTGGGGATTCATTGCACTTGCTCCCGATTCACGATTTCAACTGGGGTGCCATCCACCAGGCGGTTTTGACCTTCAACTACCACAAGCTCATTCGGTTCCACCCCAGCAAGAATTTCGACGCCAGACAAGCCTTCCACACCTCGGGTGATCTGCCGTCGTTCTACTGTGCCGTCTGCTTCATTGACCACAAAGGCATAGAAGTTTTGCTCTCGAGCTAACACTGCCTCTAGAGGCAGCACGATCGCATCCTGATTGGCCACCGTTTCAATCCAGACATAGACTCGGGCTCCCACTTTCAGGTTGCGCACCTGCTGAAAATTGCGAATCTTTACTTCTGTGCTGCGTCCTCCCGGCGTTTGTGAAGGGCTGACGGCAAAGACACGCCCCTGAGTACCTCGCTCTTGGGCGATTTCGAGCAGGTCTTGGCGGCTGGCACCACCGGCCTGAACCGCACTCACCTCCTCTTCCAACACCACATAAGCGCGCTGGCCGAGACGAATGGCACTGGCCGCATCAGCCTGAAGTTCCAACTCCACTTCATACGTCGTCGGATCAACCACCACAATGGGGGCGGTTTCAATCACATCTTGAGGGCTGCTGGCATTGAGATACTGAGTATCCCAGTATTCGCCTTCCTGGATATTGATGTAGGCAATCACCCCATCAATGGGCGATACCAACTGGGTATCCTCCAGATCAACAGTTGTTTGATTGCGCCGCGCTTGAGCAGCGGTAATCGACGACTCAGCGGATTGCAATCCATCTTCAGCGGAACGGATATTCTGTTGAGCAGTCTTGTAGGCGGCTTGAGCCTGATCTACCCGGTTGCGATAAACATCGCGATCGCTTGCTGAGACTGCCCCCTGTTCAAACAAGGTTTGATAGCGTCGAAGTTCTGTCTGGGCTAAAGCGAGATCTGATTCAGCTTGTTCTAAATTTGCTTGAGACTGCAGTAGTGAAGCTTCGGACTGATCGCGTTGGTTCACGGCCACCTGAATATCGGCATCGGCCGTTTGGATGCTGGAGGTTTGTCGGCGGTTATCCACCGTTGCTAGCAGCTGCCCTTGAGAGACAGCATCGCCTTCCCGCAGCTCAACACCATTGTTTTTGGCCACGTAGGTAATATCGCCACCGGCATAAAAGTTCAGAATCCGGATTTGCACCGGCAGTGAGGTGCCTTCATCAAAAACCCAACCCTGGGCCAGATCTTGCTGCGCCTGCATAACCCGTACCGGCAGGCGCGCCGGAGTACTGACTGTTTCGACCGTTTCACTGGAGTCAGCGGCGGTCAGCCCAACGTAGATTCGCCAGCCCACCAATCCACCAATGACCAGCATGACTAGACCAATCAGCGGCCATAGAGATTTCTGCTGTTTTGAAGCAGGACCGGCAGCGGTTGAGGGCAAGGGTGATGCGATCGCTGGGGTGGGGTCAACCGTTTCTGGGGGTTGAACGTCTCGAGCTAGACCTGGATCGTCAGGTTCTACAGGGGGTTGGTTACTAGGATTTTCGGCATTCATAAGATTAGTGCTCTAACAAATTTGTAATCATGTATGTCTGTTGATGTAAAAAACGCCAAACCATTGACTCGCCAGATGTTTTCAGCGGGCACTAGCGAGCCAGACAATCGGGTTTTGGATGATTGAACTTTAAGAAAATCAGCGTCTCGCCAGCGTCTCCAAGGCGTCCAATCCTGGGAAATCCCATTGGCAACAATGCTTCAGGCAGATCGATGCCCTAAATAGCCGCCTACCAGTACGGCAATAAAAACCGCGGGATAGATTTGGCCAATAATGGCTTCTAGGTTCGCCAGCACTAAGGCCACTTCACTCACGGGTATGATGTCGCCGTATCCCAGCGTGGTGAGAGTTGTAAAGCTGAAATGAAAT
>JBCCNE010000449.1:0-4373 GCA_039026015.1 Cyanobacteria bacterium P01_C01_bin.70
AGCCTTGGCCATTGTGATTGGCATTATTGTCGATGATGCGATCGTCGAAATTGAGAACATTATTCGCCATATCGAGGAAGGGGCCACGCCTCGACAGGCCGCCCGACTCGCCACCGAAGAAATTGGCCTCACCGTGTCCGCATCAACCCTCACCATTGTGGCGGTGTTTTTGCCCGTGGCGTTGATGGGGGGAACCGTTGGCCAATTTTTCAAGCCCTTTGGCCTGACGGTTTCTGCAGCGGTGCTGACATCGCTGTCCGTCGCCCGCACCCTAACTCCAGTGTTGGCTGCCTACTGGCTGCAACCCAAACAATCGCCCCCCAATTTGCCCGCAACTGCGGAATCACTGCCGGCCGATGATGCCGCCTCCGCATCCTTGACCGAAACCGTTCCCAATTCTTGGTTAGAGCGGCAATACACCATCATATTGTCCTGGGCCTTGCAGCAACGGTGGATCGTGGTCGGTTTAGCGATCGCTAGCCTGGTCGGTGGAATTGCCATCATTCCCCTGATTCCCCAGGGGTTTATTCCCCAGCTTGATCGGGGCGAGTTTTGGCTCAACTACACAACGACTTTGCCGCAGCCATCAGATTTAGCCCAGCAGCAAGATTTAGCCCAATTCGACGCTACACAACCGCCGGCAAATCTGACAGCAGCCGTGCCGACTAACCCAAATCAAGTGCGCTTGCAACTGCTGCAGCAAACGCTGCAAGCTGCTGACGACCTGGAAGCAACCGTGTTGCAACTCCCAGAAGTCGCATCAGCGCTGACGACGGTGGGCGGACGGGGACGGCCGAATCAGGGCAGTCTGTACATCACATTGCGATCAGATCGCGATCGCGACACAGCCGCCGTTCAAGCCCAACTGCGTCAAGATTTGCCTGAACAAGCGGGCGTTGAGACCAGTGTTGAGGATATCCAATTTGTGGATACTGGCGGTGAAAAACCCCTGCAGATTGCCCTGTTGGGTGACGATTTAGTGGCTTTACAAATGGCGGCGGCGGACATTCAGGCTGAGGTCAATGACCTACCAGGATTTGCCGATGTACAAATTTCCGGTGACGCGAATACTCCTGATGCCATTGTCGAAATTAATCACCAAGGGGGAGAACGGGTCGCCACTATCAGCGCGAATTTGACGGGAGACCAAGGGTTGGGGGATGCCACTGAGCAGGTAGTGGCGATCGCAGAAGCCATCATTCCAGCCGACATCCGCATTGACTTAGGCAGCGACTCGGCCCGAGTTGGCGAGGTCTTGGGCAGCTTTGGCCGCATCCTCATACTCGCCATTATCTGCATGTTGGTGGTGCTCACAATTCCGTTTGGGCGCCTCCTGGAGCCGATGGTTGTAGGCTTGTCTTTGCCGCTCTCCATTGTTGGGGCGATGCTTGCCCTGCTGATTACCCGCAGCGCTTTTGGCATTGTCTCCCTACTGGGATTGCTATTTTTGCTAGGGCTCCTGGATAAAAATGCGCTGCTGCTCATGGACTATGTGAATCAACTCCGTCGCGCTGGACTCAAACGTACGGATGCCATCCTGCAAACGGGCCTAGTCCGGTTGCGACCAATTTTGATGACCACCGCGTCAACGGTATTGGGAATGGTGCCGATCGCCATCGGTCTAGGCGCTGGTGCGGAACTCCGTCAGCCGATGGCGGTCGCCATTATCGGCGGATTGCTGACTTCAACCGTGTTGAGTCTGGTGGTCGTTCCTGTGCTCTACACGCTGTTGGAAGATGGTTGGGCTCACCTGACGGTGAAAAAACCATGAACCTGATTATCTTCTTGCTGAAATACTCTTGGCAGGCAGCGACCCTGGCGCTGCTCACCGGCTTGATTAGCGGCGGCAGCAGTGCAGCAATGATTGCTGTAATTAGTCGTACGGTGGCTGAGGAGACCCCTTCGCGGGTGATCGTCCTGGCCTTTGTGGCGTTAGGCGTGCTCGCACTCACGACCGCCATGCTTTCCCGCATCTTGTTGGTGCGCTTCTCCCAGAGAGCGGTGCTGGGGCTACAACTTCAACTCAGCCGTCAAATCTTAGCCACCGAACTGAAACCGCTAGAAACCCTAGGGCTGCCGCGACTGTTGGTGATCTTGACAGAGGATATTCAAGCCATTGCCACTGCGGCAGGTGCCGTACCGGTCCTGATCATGAACGTTGCTAGCGTCATCGGCTGTATGGTCTACATTTCCTGGTTGTCTTGGCAAGTATTAGGACTCGTGTTGTTGATTACGCTGGTGGCTTCTGTGAGTTGTCGTTGGTTTTTAGTTCAGGGTCGGCGCGGGTTGGCCGCCGCCCGAGACCAGCAAGACCAGCTCTTTCAACACTTTCGTAGCTTAATTGAAGGGATCAAGGAACTCAAACTCCATGCTGGCGGACGTCAGGATTTCTTTGCCGCTGATTTAGAGCGCACCGCTGTACAGGTGAAAAGATACAACAGCCGAGGGCTGAGTATGTTTGCCGTGTTAGACAGCTGGGGAAAGTTCATCTACTTTTTTGCGATCGGGCTCATCCTGTTTGCCCTCCCAAACTGGGTTGGGATCAATACTGAAACGCGTATTGCCTACGTGTTGACGTTTACTTTCTTACTCGGCCCGCTGGAAAACCTAGTTGGCAAGTTGCCGTTCCTCAGTAAAGCAAGTGTGGCGTTAACTAAAATTAAAACCCTCGGTTTTAGCCTCAGTGCCCCTAAGGCCGTAACCGCTTCACCGGTAACGGTAGACTGGCACAGTCTCACCCTTAAAAGCGTGACTCATACCTATCGGACTGACTCCGGTGACAGCGAGTTTACCTTTGGTCCCATGGATTTAACGATTCATCCTGGGGAACTCGTTTTCATTATTGGTGGTAACGGCAGCGGCAAATCAACTCTAGCCAAATTATTGACTGGACTTTACCAACCCCAGCAGGGGAGTATCTGGCTTGACCACCAGCCCATCGATGGGACAAATCAAGAATGGTATCGCCAGCATTTTTCGGTGGTATTTTCCGACTTTTATCTATTTGAGCGGATTCTCGGGTTTGATTCCAATGTGGATAATGAACGCGCCAAATTATATTTAGAAAAGCTACAGCTTAATCACAAAGTTAATTTAGACGATGGCCGTTTCTCAACCATCGCCCTCTCTCAAGGACAACGCAAGCGATTAACGCTTTTAAGTGCCTATTTGGAAAACCGACCTATTTACTTGTTCGATGAATGGGCTTCTGACCAAGATCCCACTTTCAAACACCTGTTTTACACGCAATTTTTATCAGATCTAAAAGCGCAGGGAAAAGCCGTTTTTGTGATCAGTCATGACGATCATTACTTTCATCTGGCTGATCGCTTAATTAAGCTGAACTATGGTCAGGTTGAGGACGATCAGCTGATGACTGAGTATCCATCGCCAAGTTGATCGAAAAAACCATTCAGTCTTCTGCCGCGTCAAGAGCTTTTGGGGTTGGATTTGAATCTCGCTAACTACTTTATGGGTTGGGTTCAATGAGGTTTCTTGCCTAAGAGTTCTGTCTGTATTCCGCGTATCAGATATGCCTTTCTTAAATATTTGAACACCGCTTAAATCAGCTAAAGATGATGGCAAAAAAATCTCGAAGAGACTGTTTTGGCACAATATTTAGTAAAGGGCAAGTATTTTTAATTCACTGGCTATTTACGCCGCTATCGGGGCTGACTTGGGATAGTTGGTTTGTTTTTTTGTGGCGGCACGGCACGACTATCTCAGTGCGGTATTGGCCCAGGACTTTATTTACGACCATCATGGCTACGATTAACTCGATAGTTGCGCCCCTAGAAAATCGCCTGTACAAATCTAAGATTAATGCCGCTGACGTTCGTCAACCAGTTTTCATTATTGGCCATCATCGCAGTGGGACAACTCATCTCTGGAACTTACTGTCTCAGGATCCACAATTCGTTTACCCCAATGTGCTCCAAGCGGTGTTTCCCCACACCTTTTTATTTTATGAAACCTCCATCCAGCAGTTGGCCAAAGTATTTACCCCGAAACGTCGCCCCCAGGATAATGTCTCCTTGGCCCCCGAAAGTCCCCTTGAAGAAGAAAGGGCTCTATGTACTAGCTCCCTTGTTTCCATCCAGATGGCTCGGCACCTACCTCAGAGACGCCAGCAATTTAAGCGATATCTGAGGCTTCGGGACATCACCATGGATGAACTGAGAGCATGGCAATTCTCATTCCACCGCTTTGCTAAAAAGCTCGTGGTTAGATACGGAGAGAATAAAACCCTTTTGCTTAAATCACCAGAAAATACGGCGCGAGTGAAGCACCTATTAGAGCTCTATCCAGATGCCAAGTTCATTCATATTCATCGACATCCCTATCGGGTATTTCAGTCAACTCTGAAAATGGAA
>JBCCNE010000450.1:0-4370 GCA_039026015.1 Cyanobacteria bacterium P01_C01_bin.70
AAAGGTGCCAAAATAGTCACCAAAGCGGGCATTAAGCTGCTGTTGTTCGGCTGGCGATCGCTGCTGGTAAAAGGGCGACTCGGGCAGCGCATCATTGGCATCATACCGACGCTCGTCCCAAGCGCCGTACTCCGTGCGGGTCACATAGCCTTTCGGCAAATCCAGCCGACGAACTCGGCCTAGCGGATCATAGTGGCGTATCGTCGCCACCCCGTGATGAGTCAGGGCCGGATCATCCTGATAGGCCGCCGTGGCAGCATAGAACGGCTCAAATTGCTTAACGACGAGGCCCTTATTGTTGTAAATCGACCAGCCCGTAGTAATCCAACGTTCTGGAACTTGCTCCTCAACGACTCGTCCCGTTTCGTCTAAAGCGACTGCAGTGCCGGCTTCCGCCCGTTGTTTTTGCTGCACGCTGCGGCCTAAGCCGTCAAAATATTCCAGCGACATCTGTAGAGGTGACTGCCGCAGGTTGCCCTGCTCGCTGAAGTAGATTTCGCGCTCTAGGCTGAGGGTGTGGACCGGCTGCCGCTGTCGCTCCCAAGCCATAACATCGTAGAAAAAGCAGCGGGTGGCGTTTTGCAAGTAGCCATGGGGCTCGGCTAGTAACCGTTCACGATTCCACGTTCCGGGCATTTGATATTCCGATAGAGGGCGATCGCCCCGCTGATCATCGCCTTCTTGCCCATAACGACTGACTAGCCGCAAATTCCCCAGCGGGTCATAGAGATACTCCGTGACATTGTTATTAATGTCCGTGTCCCGAGCCGGTTGCAGCGTGTGATAGTCCGGTTCCACGGTGTGAACCAGGCGCTGCTGTTCACTCAAATGCGCTGCCGTGCGCACCAGCAGCAACCGGTAGGGGTCATAGCCGACCTGGGTGACGGTGCCAAATTGATCAGTATATTGCTCTGCCTGGTAAAACCGTTCCGCCCCGCCATAAATCGCTTGAGTGCCCGGATCAACGTAGTATGAGCGGCCACCCACTTCCCGCTGCACGGTAATCCAGGCGCCCCCATCAGCATCCCGGCTGAGCAGTTTTTCTGCCATATTGGCTACCACCGTCGGTTGGAGTAGCCGCTCAATGCCCGCTTGGGGATACATGGCCGTTTCCGTGCGGTATAGCAGCGCCCGTCGTCCCGACTGCCCCCATTCCAACACGCTGGTTTGGTCATCATGCCAGTAGCGATAGCGCTGCCACGATAGCAAGCGGGACCCAGTGCCCACAGGCGTTTGGTCAAAATCCACTGCCGCCTGTTCGGGCCGTGGGTAGGTCTGGTTAAGCTGTGCCCAAGTGACTCGCGTAGAGGGCAATCCCGTCAGCTCAAATTTCTGGCTCTGAGTCGGAATCCCCAATTTGTAGGCCGATTCAGTTAGGTGCAGGTAATCTTCAACGGTGTATGTGCCTTGGGTACGTGCCTGATCGGGGTGTTCGGGAGTGGTCTCACGGGCATAGGCGAGGTCGGCACTGTGGGTCAGCTTGCCGTAGTCATCGTGGCGTAAATAAAACTGATGTCGGATGCGGGGGTCAACTGGATGGCGCTCGTAGTGATAGGTAATCGCTTCTCGAGGGAGCGGCAGATAGACTGCTGCAGGTGTGCCCTCGGCAGGCTGCATTAACCGCAGAGTATAGTTACGCTCCTCCACGGTGTAGGGATGTGGCTCAGCCGGGGTGCCATCTAGTCCGTAGACTTCCTGTCGCAGCAGGTGCCCGCGCAAAGCTCGGTGGGCTGCTTGCAGACTAGCCGGATCCACCAGTGGCGTTTCGAACTCGCTGTCTTCAAGGATGGGCTGTTGCGTGTAATATTCCGACGCAAACTGCTGGGAAAGGGTTTCCTGTTCGGCGATGCCGGTGTGATACCAGGTCTTGGTATGGACCGGCGGCACGTGGAGATCGGCTGTAGCCGCAGCGATCGCCGGTGAATCAGAGCCGGTCTGCTGAAACTGTTCAAAGATTTCTGTATCCCACTGTTCAACCAGGCCAAACCCCGCAAACTCACGCTCACGAAACTCAAATGCGCCGTGATGATAGGCAAAGCGGCTAACCCGCCGCGATCGCGCCACCAAATCCACTTGCTCAATCCGCTCCACTAGCTGCACCGGAAACGGGAGTTGGGTTAACCAGGGACGATTGGCCCGTCGATCAGCCAGGTAAAAAGAAGTCGAGGGCGCATAATAAATCCGGCTGATGGCCCCCATATGGTTGTCGATTTCGGTCAACAAATGGGGTTTCACCCCACCGGTAAAGTCGTAATAGTGCTGCTGCCCATCGACCCCACCAGAACCAAAGACTAAGCAAGCGGTTCCATTGCCTTGAATGTCGGCAAATTGAATCTGGCTCAGCGCCGAGTAATTATCTGGTAGGGGAATCCGCTCTGGTGGACTAAATCCATTGCCACTCTGGTTGTAATACACCCAAATGGCGTGCCCATCGACGTACACCAGGTCCGACGTGCCCGAACCATCGATATCGACCAGAAAAATGCGGGTCTCGTCCATCGCCTCGCCAAAGTGCGGTGCCGCAGTCATCGTGACTTTGGGGCCAAACCGTCCATAGCCCAAGTTAGGCCAGTAAGTGACCTCACCATTGCGGATCCGCACGCGATCGCTCAGACCATCGCCTCCCATATCCGCAAACAGGAGTTTTTCCGTTGCCGTCGGGCTAACTGTGAAGGGCAACTCGGCGGCTCTGGTGGCCACGATCGCCGCTTCATGACCCGCTCGTCCAGCTCCGGGGTAAACCTTGACCTGCTCCTCATCAAACAGCAGCAAATCTGCCCGTCCATCGCCGGTAACGTCGATATATTCCGCCGCCGGATTCGCGTAATCAATGGGTGACTTAGCGAACGGCTGAAAACCGTCCCAAGTCTCTTTATCCACCCGCTGATAAGTCCCAGAACGTCCTAGGGTGCGAATAGTCGCTTGGGTATGCAACCCATCACTCAGCGCGTAAGCTGGGCTCGGTTGGTTGCGCTCAACTGGAAACGTCACTGGCGCCTGCGGTGCCCCATAGGTGCCATCGCCCTCTGCCGACCAGTACAAGGTGATGCCGTTGTGGTCGTACAGCAATCCGGCAATTCCTTCGCCATAGAGGTCTAGTAGCTGATAGCCGCCGACGGTGTCAAACTGATTGACCAAAGGCTGAGCATCGGCTCGCAGCAAGGGTTCAAAGTGATGGTTGGTCGCGTCAAAGTCCGAATATTGAAACGTCAGGGGCGGCAGCGGTTGCTGCTCATATCCTCCCGAAGTTTGACGGCGATAGCCGACAAATTGTACCGAGGACAGCCGACTCAGCACCGGCGATTCTTGATAGCGCAGTTGAATCGCTCGCTCCAGGCAGTCAGACACCCCCAGTTCTTGGGGAAAGTGGTGGAAAATTAGAATGTTGCGGCAGAGACGATGGGTGCGAACTTCGAAGCCCGCCCGATAATCGGAAAACGGATCGCGGCGTTGACTCCAGGGGCGCGTCGAGACCGTGGTTAACGTCTCTAATTGGTCCAGGTCATACTCGCCGTAGTCCAGCACGACGCTAAAGGCCCAGGAACCATCAGGCTTATTGCCATACTGAACTTTATGGAGATACGTCTGAGCCGTTTGCCGGCGATCGCGCTCACTCAGGCGCGGGGCCACGCCCACCCCATCTTCCCGCTTATAGACATACTGAATACGATTGCCCCGATCATCTTCCGTTTCCTCCAGCAGCCAAGAGAAAATACGCTGCGGATGATCAGGGTGAACAATGCGGGCCGTGGGCGATCGGCCATAGGTGCTGATAATGCCGTCAGCCGTCGTAATGCGCCAGTAGTCATCGCCATCGTAGGTCCGAGTCCAACGCTCAATGCGCAGAAAAGTCCCTTCGGTGCGAGGACGATACTGTCGTATTTGATAGGTAACCTGGCCTTCCGGTTCTAGAGTGTCACGATATTCTTCATGCATCACCCAATTGCCATTGTGCTGATGCAGCACCGGCACGAGATACTCAGCATCAGAAAAGACAAACTCATCAAGGTTGGAATAATCCGGCAGCCGTTTCTCAGTTCGACGGGTTACATGGGGCACTGACAGGTTGAACCCCACACCAAAAACGCCTTGAGATCCGGCAGAGCTATAGGTTAGCTGTAGGTCAGGCTCTAACCCCCGCGCCACAGGCACTCCCAGAGGAATCGCAAAGTTCCCGGTTCCTGTAAATGGACTCGATTGGAACGTCTCGCCAATGCCCTTAATGGCCCCTCCACCCTTGGGCAAGCGAACCTGAGGAACGTCAACAGCAACTTGTGGAGTTTGCATAACGCAGTGAGTCCCGTCCCAAAATGTTGAAGATTCTATGCGAGCCTAATAAAAGAAAATTAAGAATATTGAGCAGCTTAGCT
>JBCCNE010000451.1:0-4357 GCA_039026015.1 Cyanobacteria bacterium P01_C01_bin.70
GCCGTTTCAAATAGCCGTGCATATTGACCATAGCCCTCGGCTTCTAGCTCTGCCAATGGAATAAACCGCAGCGCCGCCGAATTCATACAGTAGCGGCGTCCTGTCGGTTCCGGACCGTCTTCAAAGACGTGACCCAGATGAGAATCAGCCTGACGACTGCGCACCTCGGTGCGCACCATGAAGAACGATCGATCTTCGACTTCAACCACGTTATTCGATTCCAGCGGCTGAGTAAACGATGGCCATCCAGTACCAGAGGCAAACTTATCTAATGACGAAAATAGGGGCTCTCCCGAAACGACATCCACATAAATACCGGACTTTTTGCTGTTCCAGTAAGCATTCGTAAACGGTCGTTCAGTGGCGTCTTCTTGGGTGACAGCGTACTGCTGTGGTGTCAGCAAAGCCTGGAGCTCGTCATCACTGGGCTTAACAAACGAGTTGTCTAAAACCGCTGGCGCTGGAAAACTGCCGACGACTCTTTCCTCATAGCCTGTCGTTTGATCAGCCTCTATCGACGCGGCCAGCGCACTGCTATCTCCCCCCTGGAGTACGAGCAGGGCCGCACTCATAACGACCCCAATCACGACCAACCAGCGATATCGCTTCATCAACTCACTCCTTCGAGTATACAAATACCTTATTGGGTGCAAATGCGGCTACGATAGCGGCTTTAAAAGCGACTATGTAAGCAGCTTTGACGGGTCTATTACGCTTCTGCCTTAAATCATCATAGAAAATAACGACAAACAGGGCTGCCAATAAGCAGCCTCAATATCGCTGCGATTCGCCTGCTCTGGCGACCACTTTAGCTGTTGCTTCGGCCAGTGCTTTATCCACAATCTGCGACCACGTTTCAGAAGATAGTTTCAAAGGTTGAGCCACTTCCAAGGATTTAAAGGCCAGCTTATCGGCTACTAGAAGGGCAATTTTGTCGGCTGCTTTATCAGCCAGCTGGCTATGCACCGGGGGGAAACAGTCTACATCCTGCCAGTGAACCAATTCGAGGCTGTAGAATCCTTCCGCATTTAAGAAATGGCTGGCCCGTAAAATTTGTAAGCGATGGGTCGGCACGGAAACTCCTCGCTGCCGCTGACTCGCCTGAAGCGCCCGTTCATCCATTGCTGAAGGAGTCGTGTTGTGGGGCAGTGGCCCCAAAAAGTCAATGTAAATGTGCAGATCCATCGGGGTAGACGTCGCGACCATTTGAGCGGCATTGAGCTTTTGACGCTTGGGCGTATACATCCATGTACGCACCGCCCTGGGGGTATCGCGTCCTTCTAACAAGTGAATAACGCCAAACTCGCCACTGATGGTCTGGGTGGGTTGAAACGTTTTCTTAATCGACTCGCTATGAGCTTTATCAGACCATAGCTTACGGCGAATAAAGCCCAAGCTGTCTTCTAAAATGCGATCGAATAGCATGACACACCTCTTTCAAGAACATTTGAGTTAGCCCCGCATTCCCAGTCTGCCCAAGTTGTCTTTTGAGCCCACGATCGCTCTTCTTGAGAACGTTCTTCTGCCCATCAAAAAAAGGATGCTCTGCCAGAACAGAACATCCCTCATCAGTTTTCAAATGTCTGGCAATCGCAGTCACGAATCCCGAGCCAGCATTCAATTCTCCGATTTGCCAGACTTATACGCCGTACTGGTCGTTCACCTGCTGGCGACAGACCTGACGATCTTGGCCACCCGCATGGCAACGCTCAAACGCTAGCTGCCGTAGGGTGTTGCTTGGCAACTGGTCAGCATATGTTAATGCCTGGTCGAAGTATTCGATGCTTTCAGTTTTGCGCTCTAAGCGACGCAACAATTGGGCTTTGAGGTACAGCAAGTCAGGATTCTCAGGCGCCGCCGCCAAAGCCACTTCTGCCGCTTCTAGGGCCTCGGCATCGCGGTCAAGGTCACGATAGCCCAGCGCTATGCCGCGATAGGCGACATAGGTAGGATAGCCATAATCCTGTAGCTGAGTAATCGCCCCCTCGGGATTCGCAAAAGGCAGGTTAACCGCCAGCAATAAATCCATATAGCCTTTCAAAAGACTCAGTTCTGGATCTTGCGGCGCGATCGATTCTGCGGTCTCCATGTGATCAAAGACTTGCTGCAGCATCCCAAGGGCCTTGGGCGTGCCCTGGGCGATGCCCTCGGTTTGCAGAATGTGTGCCCCCTCTAAAAAAATGCCGACCGCTTCGTAGAGGTTGCTACGCAAAGGGTCGGTGTTCGTTAGACGAGCGGCTGTTTGTTCAGTCAGTGCCGCCTTAGCCGCTAAGGTATCCCAATCGGCTTCCAGATAGGCTAAAGCTCCCTCTAAGGCGTGAAAGAGGGGATCATCCGCCGCACTCGCTTCGGCGTTGGCCAGAGCGTCGCGGGCAGCGACGTAATCACCATCGCGAAACATCGCATAAAACACTTGTTCACTGGCAGCGCTAATATTGCGAGGATTTTGGAGTCGAAAGGGATCGCCCGCCCAGCCTGGCTGCATCAGGGGCAGCAGCGCCAGACTCAGGCCCAGCAGGCCACACAATAACCGTTGAGCAACTTGCCAGGACATCAATGTTTGTACGAAACGAATGATTGGATGTGACATAAGTTCTGAAAAATGAATCAGTTGAGACATGAACGGGAGTAGTAGACCTGGCCCCGACTTTTGAATTGACTAAAAGCTGCACGACAGCTTGCAAATACTAACGCATGCGGCTCCTGATACAGGGTTACTGACAGCAATTGTTGCTGTCAGTCGTTTGGATCACTGTTCTTTTTTTCTGGGATTATGGCGTCTTTCAGAAAAATTGGGAGCGCTATTCCCATTCAAAGCATTGTATCGGCAGCTACAGTATGTCAGTTAACAGTGACAGAATGTTGTGAGTTCCCAGTGATGCAGGCTGCCGATGACAACCGGCATGACTTAATTGAGTCGCATGAAAACCTCCATGTCACCAAAATTACCTGCGATCGCCGACGGATTCTGCCAATTCCGGGTACCTTAAAAACAGCCAACCCCCGCCAACGAAATGGCATGCTCAACCTTCACCACTTGTCTTATCATCCGGCCTCCACGTCTCAGCCCATTTTGCAAAATCTGAATTTGCAGTTAGGCCCGCAGCAGTTGGGGCTCATCATTGGCCCCAGCGGCTCCGGAAAGACCACGCTGCTAGAAATTTTGGCTGGGTTGGCTTACCCCACGGCAGGCGAAGTTCGCTGGCGCGATCAGGTTTTGCTCCCAGAAGCTTTGCAGCAGCTAGCAGGACTGGTCTTCCAATTTCCGGAACGCCACTTTTGCGGTCATAATATTTTGGAAGAGCTACGTCTAGGGCATCCTGAACTACCCAAAAGCCGCATTGTCAAGACCTTAGAGTCTGTGGGCTTGGATCATTTGTCACTGATGGCCGAACCCCATGCCCTCAGCGGTGGGCAACAGCGCCGTTTGGCCCTAGCGGTCCAGTTAATTCGCCAACCCTACTTACTTTTGCTTGATGAGCCTACGGCAGGGCTAGATTGGTCCATGCGGCGTCAAATCACCAGTCTACTCAAACAGCTCAAGAAAGACTGGAGTCTGCTGATTGTTACCCACGACGCAGGCGAGTTAACAGAATTGGCTGACCGCGCGTGGACACTTGACCACGGAGTCTTGGAACCCTATTCTTTAGTATCCTCGGTGGGAGCTTCAGTCTAGTCGGCAGCGGCAATTGCTCGACTGTGGTTGGACGGCGAGCGATCGCTTTGCCAATTTCCAGCTGCTCTGGCCCAAAATTATTGCGCCTAACCCCTGGTGCAGTTGCCCATCTCAGAGCTAGAAAAGCGTTTGCGCTCTAAATGAATGCCTGAGAGACCAGCCCAAATTGGCCATCGTCTCTCAAAGCAGCGCTTTCAAGGCCTCTTAGTATCCCCTTACATTCAAAGTTTGTCATACCTGCTTATGTCTGTACTGCCTGAATTTGGCCAGCATTGGCAAGCAACGCTGCAATGGCAGCCGATGCCGACTCAGCAAGCATTGTTTGAACAGCTTTTTGAAGCCATTATGAGCGGCAACCAGCAAATGAACCTGACTCGCATTACCGAGCCGACAGAGTTTTGGGAGAAGCATCTGTGGGACTCGCTAAGTGGACTCGCGCCGTGGCTGTCGCCGGCCCCAAAACCCGACTGGCTGCCTCAGTTAGCATCTACAAAAGCAATTGACATTGGGACTGGTGCTGGCATTCCCGGCATTCCTGCTGCGATCGCGCTGCCCGCATGGCAAGTGACCCTGCTCGATTCCACTCAGAAAAAGGTGCGATTTTTGCAGGATTTAGGAGCTCAATTGGCGTTATCCCATCAGGTCAGAGCGATCGCTGATCGGGCGGAATTTTTGGCCCAC
>JBCCNE010000452.1:0-4344 GCA_039026015.1 Cyanobacteria bacterium P01_C01_bin.70
CGAGCGTTGATTAATTTATAGGCAATCTTGGCATCGCGGCTCCATCCGGGCAGCAGGCCCCACTTTTTGGCATGATGCTGGCGATCGCCGGTCTGGCGCGACTGCACCACCACTGACACAAGCTGGCTAGGAGCAATATTGTAGCGAGGCTGTAGCTCTGGCGTCACCGACAGCTGAAACGCCTCCGCGACTGCTTTCCCCGACTGAATTTGAGCAAACCGACCACACATGACATCAATTGGTGATTGTGGGCTTCAAGCTATTTTACTATCGACGCTGTGACGCTTCACATCGACAGCTCTGGAAAGGTAAAACAGCACGATAATATTTATATTCAGCTCAACAAAAGTTGAGCAATCTCTGGCTACCAAACTGCCGCGCCAGCGCTATTGACCATCGTATTGGCGCTGCATTTCGCTCTGCAAGCCAGCCGTCATTTCCCGCAGTCCGGTTTCAAAAACCTCGTAGAAATAGGGCTGCAGCGGTCCCAAATTCGCTTTTGCAGAAATGGTCTGCGTCAGCAGCGTTGTGACTGCCCCATCCGTCTCGGTAATAGATGTCAGTTCCCAGGTGCCGTTCATTTCATCGAGTGTGCCATCGACCATGCGATAGTCGATGCGATTGGGATAATGCTCAACATTTTCCGTCACGATTTTGACGCGAATCGGCATAATGCCTACCTTTCGGCGATCTTTGCGCTCAACCAGCACGCGATTGTCGCGTCTTTCGAGCACCTGACTGGCGACCACCGACGGCAAAAAATCGGGAAACTGCTCATAGTTTGTGAGCACGTTCCAAACGGTTTCAGCAGACGCTGGAATTAAGGACAGCACGGTATAGTCTCCAGCACTGCCGACTACCACCACTTCTCCCTGCTGCAGGGCTTGCTGTTGGTCGGAGCTGAGGTTGGTTGAGAGCTGATTCAAGGGGGGCACCAGAGGCATAAGATGAACTGAAGAACGTCTGCTGTTATCGTAACGGTTTATTGCATGGTCAGTTTCTCCGATGTTCAATCTACCTACGTAAATTTTCCTGAGCAAGTGCAAAGCTTGATGTTGAGCACGCTGACCCCAGAGGGACAGCCCCAGGCCAGCTACACGCCGTTCGTGTGCGATCGCGATCGCACCTTTTACATTTTTGTCAGCGGGCTTTCGAGCCACACTCAAAATCTGCAATCGACTACCAAAGCCGGTATTTTGCTGATCGAAGACGAGGCTCAAGCTCAGCAAATCTTTGCCCGTCGTCGCCTGATGTATGACTGCACTGTGAAGCAAATTGACCGACATGATATGGCCTGGGCTGGTTTGGCGGACAAATTTAAGCAGCGCTTTGGCAGCCTGGTTGACATGCTGCGGCAGCTACCCGATTTTCAAATTTTTCGGCTGGTGCCCCATAGCGGGCGCTTTGTTGTTGGGTTTGGGGCCGCCTACGAAGTTGATCCAACTAATCTAGATTGCCTGTTGCCGATCAAAAACTAATGGGATCAGTAAACCGAATCTAACGAGATCCGTAAACTGCTGCTGGGAGCCGCCCGGAAGTGCCAGGTGACCTGTTTGATTTACCTTCAAGGCTTAGGTTCTGGACGGATTAGAGACGCCCCAAGGTTTCTGTCACAAGAGTTGAAGATTTTTCGATGAACCCTGTCAGGCAAGATGTAAAGGTGTAGCTTTGATGAGGTTGTCTTGCCTCGCGGGCAACTTAGAATTGAAAGCCGGTGGCGTGCAAAATTTGGTAGTGGAACTTTTTGTCGCATTCCCTGATTTAATTGAGCGCCAACAGGGCAAACTATTTTGGACACTAGCCCCGTGCAACTTTTATGAATGCTGAAAAATCTTTTACAAACTCTGCTGCGTCGCCGTTAGCGGCTACTGCCCTAAAGTTGGTGGGAGCCATCACTATCGTATCGGCACTATTAGATTTCATTGTGCTGCTGCTGCCGCCTGATTTTTTGAACGCTCAATGGCAGCTTAACGTTACGACTCAAATTGTTGACCGTGGTATTGTCCCGCTAGTGGGAATTGCCCTACTACTGGCTGGTTTCTGGATTGATCGCAGTGCCGGCACTGCCCGTTCAGGCGGCAGTTTGTTCACAGACTTGCGGTTTTGGGCCTGTACGATCGCGAGCATCCTGGGGCTGATTTTCTTGGCCTTGACCTTTTTACACGTCAATAACGTGCGCATTACCGCTCAGGAAGCGTTAGCTCAGGTTGAACGGGAGGCTAATCAGGCCAGACAAGAGCTGGGACAGCGGCTAGAGGGCGAATTAACTCAGCAACAAAGTCAGCTCGAGCTACTGTTTCAAGATGATGCATTGCTGCAGCAGGCGATCTCCGCTGGACAACTACCTGAAGAAATTCAACAATTTCAGGGTAATCCAGAAGGGTTAGACCAGTTTTTAAACCAACGTGCCGGGGAAGCTCAGCAGCAAATCGAAACTGAGATTGGGACTCGCCGTGAAGGGGCTCGGACACAAGTGCGTCAGGAAGCAATTAAATCGGCAGCTCGAATTTCGATTAGCAGCCTATTGATGGCAATTGCCTACATCGTCATCGGCTGGACGGGGCTGCGGCGTTTGATGAGTATGGGCAGCGCCTAAGTCACTTAAAAGCTGATTTTGGGAAGTGAAAAGGAGAGGGCGATCGCTCTCTCCTTTTCACTTCCCAATTGATGGCAGCGACTTCAAAAATTTGGAATGCAGAATTCGGAGTTAGGAAAGCGAGGATTAGTAATGGGTGCTTGATGCTTGGTGGCTGATCTTCATGTTTGTGGATACCTGCTACCTATTTCCTAATTTATTGCCCGTCATTCCATCACTTCATCACCTATTGTCCCTGCTCCATTTCAACTTCACCCGTTTCTCCATGCTCATGCCCAAGCCCTTTGAGTAGAGGTTTAGCCGAAACACTCTGCACTCTCCAACCACCTCACTCACGTCACCGCAATTTTTACGGCTACGAATACGGTACGGTCGGTTCGGTGTAAAATCGCGCTGTTTCTGAGGGGAAACAACACCTGTGCGATCGATGCTTTCCTGCAAAAATAAAAATGAATTTGAGAGGAAAACTGAATGAAGCGGTTATTTGGTGTCCCGATTGCTAAGTGGTTGAGAAATCTGCTAAGAAACTCAAAATATCGCTGGTTAGTCATTTTAGGGTCTCTGGTCTACTTAGTGAGTCCGCTCGATATTTCGCCGGATGTTTTTCCCATTGTTGGCTGGATTGATGATGGCTTATTGGCTACCTTAGTGGCGACTGAGTTGACTCAAATAGTCCTGGATCGCAGGCGCAAGAGCATTCAAGCAGCAGAGCAAAAAGCATCGTTAAAGAGTGAGAAAGCCGTTGTTGATGTCGAGTCGGTCAAAGTCAGTTAACCACTCATAATCTCCCCTAAAGCATACTATTTTTGGAGAAAATTTGACCATGACCACCTCTGTGAAACAGCGTATTAAGATTGATTTAGAGCAGGCTAAAGCGAGTAATAAACAGCGAGTAAATCGTATCGGTAATATCTTGAGAGAAGCCGCTTCAATGACGTTTGAAGAAATTAAGGCAGGCTCTACCGAACTGAATTCAAACACCAAGAAAACCTTGGCTGAGCTACTAGAAGAGTGGAGATCAGTGGATGACGAATGGCAGGAAAACGTTAATGAGACAGCTGCAACTATCGATGCTGAAAAAACTAGTGAACAGCGAGCAAATGTCCTTTCTTGGAAATTAATTGTTCGCGATGCTTTAGCCATTGTGCGCGATCGCAGAGGCGATTGGTTCCAAGCTTTTAAGACCCATTTGCATGAGAATGCGATGCAAGCCGATCATGATTTAGCCAGTGAATATGGCGATCGCTATACGAATGTGAAAAACTTTTTCCAGCGCATTGTTGGGCAAGCTGAGGCGCGAGGAACGGCTGCCGCAACTGACCAAACGTCTGATAGTCAGCCACTTGTGATTGAGGTCGTTGATGGTGACGCTGAGCTGCCTAGCACTCCGGTGACTGTTGAAGTCTTAGAACCAGAAGACAATCGCTAATAGCAATTTTGATTTTGGCTTTTAGCTCTGAATGAGCCAATGTCTGTTCTGAAAAGAGTTGACTCAGTTCTTTGATCGCTCTCGCTTGAAGAACCGGTATAGGGCATCGAACTTATCATAGTTCAATTAGGCCTCTGCAAACGTTTGAAGGACTGTAATCGCATTTTTCTTTGATGCTTTATTTTTCCTGATTGCTGTCAGCGGGCTGGTTACCTCGCTGTACCAAATAGGTGACGACTGCGAGCCCAAAAACACCTAAGAGGGCAAACACCAACAAGCGAGCGCCCCCTTCTAAAACGCCTGCTCCGAGAGCCACAAA
>JBCCNE010000453.1:0-4334 GCA_039026015.1 Cyanobacteria bacterium P01_C01_bin.70
CGGACAGGGTGACCACGTCCTGACCCGCGCCGGTGAATACGAAGTCGAGACCTGCGCCGCCTGCGATCAGGTCATTGCCGTCGCCGGCATCGATAAAGTCGTTACCGGAACCGCCGAAAATCTCATCATTGCCGCCATTGCCTAAGATCAAGTCATCGCCGGTGCCGCCTGAGAAGATATCGTCAGAGTCGCCGCCGAAAATCTCATCATTGCCGCCATTGCCAAACACAGCACCGTCAACGGCGCCCTCTAGCCCCACGTAAGTATCGTTGTTGTCGCTCAGCAGACTATCGCCCACGATTGTCCCGGTGTTCACCAGCGTGATGGAACTGGCCGCGCCGCTGGCATCCACCGCCAACTGACCGCTGAAAGAATCAGCCAGGCCGCCAGTGATCAGGCCATTGTTAACGATCGCCCCGTTTAGCACCACGCGATCGTCAATAATCACGGTCGCACCGTTTTCCGTCGCCAGCTCCCCTGCATTGAAGATGTTGCCATTGAACTGGGAGACTGGCGCCCCCGCCGACTCGACCCAATACAGCCGAATCGCCGCCGAGGCGGTGTTGGTGGTGCCATCCGCGACGCCACGCCCCTGCACCAAGCCGGTGTTCAGAATGCCGCCATTCACAACTGCCCCCAGTTCCAAGGAAATAGCGTCGCCGTTGTTGCCCTCACCCACGTCGATCAGCCCGTTATTTTCGATGGTGATATTGAGAGCGGTAACGTCGCCGTAGACGGTGCCGTTACGCGGATCGGCGGTGCTGAAAATGCCGCCATGATTGATCAAGGTATTTTGGTCGCCGCCCAGGTTAACGGCCCGGCTGTCGCTGTCGATGCGGCCAAAGTTCTCGATACGAGCGATCGCAGTACCGCCGTTGCCCACGTCAATGCCGTCGCGTCCCCCGGAGATCAGACCGTGATTGATCAGGGTGCCCGTGATGCTCCCGCCATCTTCAATCCGCACGCCGACGCCGTTTTCCGTATTGCTATTGCTGATCAGCCCGGCGTTAATCAGGTCGCCATTGAGAATGGTGTTTTCCTCGACGACCACAGCAGGGCCTGTTTCCGCCGTGAAGGTGCCGCGGTTGATCACATCACCGTTGAAGGTGGAGGTGTCGCCCGCATCGGGTACCCAGTACAGGCGCAAAGCCGCGGCCTGGTTATTGCCCAGCGCTTCGCCGCGCCCCTGCACCAAGCCGCTATTTTCAACTCGGCCATCGACGCTGTTGCCCAGTTCGAGGGAAATCGCATCACCGTTGTTGCCCTCGCCGACATCAATCACGCCGCTGTTGAAGATAAAAATATTGTCGGCGGTGACATCACCGTAGACGGTGCCATTGCGCGGATCGGCGCTAGTGATTATTAGCCCCTGGTTATCCAGCACGGCCCCCACGCCGCCAATATTCACAGCGCGGCTAGCGCTGGTAATGGTGCCGTCATAACGGTTGAAAATTTGAGCGAAGGCGCGATCGCCATTGGCTACATCAATCCCATTAAAATCGCCGCTGATCAGTCCTCGGTTATCAATTTCCGTGTTGACGCCTTCCACTCGAATGGCGGTTGACTCCGCCAAGATCTCACCGCGCACCTGCACTTGGTTATTGACGCTTTGAGTTAAAATGGTGGGCTCTTCTCCATCGACTACCAGCGTGCCGTTGACTTGCAGACTCTCCTCAAAGTTCAGCAGTTCTACCGGTTCAGTCTGAGTCTGATTATCGTTAATTCGAATCGAGTTCATTTTGTAACTCCTTACTGTTGATGAGAGAAAAACTGTTCAATCAATTCAGTTCAGAGCGTCGCTCAGCAAAACAAGAGCAGACTTAGCTGTCCGACTCTGTTTGTCTGATTAATTGAACATTTCTGTCTCAGAGCGTAAGGGAGAATACTCAGCAGAAACGGGAGGCAAAAGCCTCATATATCTTGGGACCTAAGCCCACAATTTTTCATAGGTCTAAAGTCCTATAGACCTTATCTAAGGCGCTATCGCTTGTCTACACTGTACTTATATCTCGCAGGCGGTTTTTATTGATTGATTTAATCACTCCAAAAGCCCGTAAATTTCTGAATTTAAGTTCTTCTAGTGTCAGAGATTTATACAGTTAATATAGAACGCCAATAAGTTAGATATGGAACACTTTGAAAAGTCGAGCATGTTCAGTTCAAGACTTTTTTTAATGCCATACTTCACCGTTACAGCAGTCATCTGTCGCTGATGATTAAAAACATTATTTCGTAAGCTTTAAACTGTGCAATTCTCCAGAAAGAAAATCAGATCGTTTCTTGTTGGTTTCGTTATTG
This sequence comes from Cyanobacteria bacterium P01_C01_bin.70, assembly GCA_039026015.1. Taxonomy (GTDB): domain Bacteria; phylum Cyanobacteriota; class Cyanobacteriia; order Phormidesmidales; family Phormidesmidaceae; genus Halomicronema. Next base: position 2,299 of record JBCCNE010000453.1, read on the forward strand.
CGATCAGCCTTCTTGGATTGGTCGGGAATTTTGTTGGGCCAACAAAAGTATTCTTCCCTTCGCTAGTCGGTTTTTCTCCTGTTAGTGAAAACGTTTATATTGACGATATAACCAGAGCTGAGAAGGCTAAGCGTCTCTATTCTGACGCCTATGAATTTACTTCAAAAAACATTTGGCATTTTGAACGTTCTCCCAAAGTCATATTTTGTACAACACAAGAATCACTGGCTAAGTTTGGCTTATCTACGCAGGCAGCCATTACGTTTGGAACATTTGGCATTGTCATTTCGCCACGGGGGTGGAAAGCATACTATGTGCGGCATGAGATGATTCATCACGTGCAGATTGAACAAATGGGATTCGTTAAGTATTGGCAGCTTCCGCAGTGGTTTATCGAGGGGATGGCCTATTCGATGAGCGAAGACCCTCGGCCTCAGCTCTCAGAACCCTGGGAAACCTACCGCTCTGATTTTGAAAACTGGTACCGTCCTGAAGCACATGACAGACTGTGGGAGTTTGCTGGCAAGCTGTGATGATGTAACGAAGGCGATGTGCAGAGCCGCGATCGCGGCAGGCCTCATCTGATTCAACAGCTCGCGCGATCGCCCTGACCAAGCCAGGCGATCGCGCGAGCTGTTTTTTCACCAGGGCTAATGTTTAGAGTGCTTCGGCTTTTTTCCTCAGTTCCGCCTGCTGTTCTTCCGGCCTTTGTGGTCGATAGGTCAGGTTAGACACCACTACGAAGGCAACCAAGCCCACAATCGGACTAATCAACGTTGGAAAACCATCAAAATCAATCGTGAAAAGGCCATTGGGCACATACAACAGCGTATTATCTACGCCAAACATTGTCGGCATAAAAATAAAGAAGATTAAGCGAGTCAATGACCCGGCTAAGATACAAGCCAGCGCGCCTTGACGAGTGGCCCGGGCCCAATAAATGCCGCCAATGAGCGGTACCACTAAGCCCGCAAAACTCATATCAAACGCCAGCAATAACAGCACGCCAGTCTGGGGTACTCGCAATCCTAAAAAGCAGCCCAAAATGGTGATTACAATCGCCATTAACCGGGTAATCAGCAGCAGTTTATCGCCACCAGTTGAGCCGTGAGCCGAGGCATGCCGAATCCCTAAAACGTTGTGGGCCAACACCGATGACGTACCTAAAATAGCCCCATCCGCAGTTGATAAGGAGGCTGATAAGATTGCCGCCAACACCACCAGGCCAAGGATTGGGGGAATCACATTTTCGAGTAAGGCAAACAGAACCGGGCCGTCAGCAGTGATGCCGGTTTGCGCAAAAATGCCCCCGGTGCCCAAAGCAATAATGGAAAACGGAATGCCCACAATTAACGTTCCTGCGGAAGCCACAAAGCAGGCTTTTCTAGCAGTTTCTGGACTCTCAGCGGCAAAAATGCGCGCCATAAAATCAATGGCAACCATGTTGCCAAAACCCAAAGCAATAATGCTGGCCCAATTGATGGCTGCACCCGCACCAACCGAGGTTAACTGCTCTAGGCCCAAAGGCCCCATGCCGGGGGCAATGTCTAATCCAAAGTTGGCGAGCACATAAATCAAAAGTCCCCAGGCACCTAGCAGAGCAATAAACACCTGAATGAAATCAGTGTAGGCCACAGCAAAGAGGCCACCCGAAACCGTGTAAGCAAACACTAATACTGCCAGCAAGGTAATGCCGCCGAAATAGCTAAGGCCCAAAAAGTTTTGGAACATATAGCCCCCAGCCACCAAGTTGCCGGCCAGCAAAAATGAAAAACTAACCGTCATAATGCAGGCCGCAATCAGCTCGACTGGGCGGCCATATTTGACTCGATAAAAATCAGGAATGGTGATTAGGCCCATGCGGTTCATGGGTTTTGCCACAAATAACCCCGTCAGCAGCAGGCATAAAGAGAGGCCAATGGGTAGTGCCGCTCCGGCCCAAAAACCAAATTCCGCAGAGAGGTCGGTGTTGCCTAAAGTGGCATTTGAATCGACAGATTGGGCCATGAGTGTCGCACCCGCCAGGGGTAGCGCCA
>JBCCNE010000454.1:0-4312 GCA_039026015.1 Cyanobacteria bacterium P01_C01_bin.70
CGAGAATGCGCCCCATGGGGCCAGTATCCCCAATTTTGAGGGGACTGTTGCCGCGATTGCGCTTTGCCGGTGGACAATCGCCCAAGTCGGGCCGATGTCCCTCGACGGTTTGAATAATGAGCCAGCCGCGATCACGAAACAGCTGCAGCAGCAGTTGGACGGTAGGAATAATCTCTCGCAAAGGCATCACGTTATTGCCTAAGGCTTCGCCAAATCCCCCCAGTTCCAGAAAGTCGCGCTGCATATCAATGATGATAAGAGCCAGGCGATCGCTATTGGGCAGTGAATAGTCATAGGGCTGAGCAGAGATGTCGACCATCATTCAGAGTTCAGAGTTTGGAAAGGATGATCAGCTCTTGGTTCTTGGTTCTTGGCTTCTATTACTCCAAAGTCCTCTGGGCAGGCTCGGCTAACACCCCATCACCCCGTACCCTGCGACCCTCACATCCATTCTCACTCTAACCCCTCATCCACTGCACCTACTCCACGCCCCCATCATTCCATCGCTCCACTCACAGTCATCTACTCGAACAAAAACGCCTGGTGTCTGCATCAACAGCCACCAGGCGCGTTATTAGAGCTTATGCTGGCTAATGCTTACTTTAGAAAGCACCAGCCGTGAGGGTACAGAAATTTAGTAGTTCCACTTTTCGGCAACCAGTTCAGCTAAGTCAACAACGCGCTGACTGTAGCCCCACTCGTTGTCGTACCAAGCAACGATTTTCACTAGGTCGCCACCGAGGGCAATAGTTAAACTAGAGTCAACGATAGAGGATTCGTTAGTCTTGCGGTAGTCGATGGACACCAAAGGCAGTTCGCTATAGCCCAAAATCCCCTTAAGCTTGCCTTCGGAGGCTTCTTTCATCGCATCATTGATTTGCTGAGCAATTGCCGGCTTCTCAACCTGAGCGACGAAGTCAACGACCGATACGTTGGGAGTAGGTACGCGCAAAGCAATTCCGTTGAGCTTGCCAGAAACGGCAGGGTAAACCTTTGCTACGGCTTCGGCAGCCCCCGTGGTTGTTGGAACGATGTTGAGAGCCGCCGCCCGAGCCCGGCGCAGGTCGCGATGGCTAGCATCCAGCAGGCGCTGATCGCCAGTGTAGCTGTGGGTAGTGGTCATCGTCCCTTTAACAATCCCAAAGCTCTCATACAGCGCTTTCACAATGGGAGCCAGGCAGTTGGTCGTACAGCTAGCATTGCTGACAACGTCATATTCAGTGGGATCATACTCTTCATGGTTGACTCCCATGACGTAAGTGCCAATGCCGCTGCCTTTACCAGGAGCAGTAATCAGAACTTTCTTTGCCCCAGCTTCCATATGACGACCAGCCCCCTCAGCACTCCGAAAAACGCCGGTAGACTCAATGACAAGGTCAATATCCCAGGCTTTCCAAGGCAGGTTGTTTGGGTTGCGGTCAGAGCAGCACTTGATGGTTTTACCATTCACGGTGATCGTATCTTCCCCGGGCTGAATGTCCGCATCCAGACGCCCCAACATCGAATCGTATTTCAACAAGTGAGAATTCGTTTGGGGATCAGATGTATCATTGATGGCAACAACTTCAAGTTGACTGTTGTCGCGGGTCAACCAACAACGTAGAAAGTTCCGACCAATCCTTCCGAAGCCGTTAATTGCTACTCTAATCACTGCGCTTTGCCCTCTGTGTACTCAAAGACTCAATAGGTATGAATTCCTATCCAACCGGAGTCATCATATCGCAAATAGGGCACCTATTTATAGCCCCTTGAGAGATGAATACGCTGAGAAGTTGACACCTTTGGGGATCAAGCGATTTTGAGATAAATTGTGGCCTCAAGCTGCAAATCATGCTGAGCGAGTCTCCACAAATGTCTACTGAGGCTGCGTAAAATCTTCGAGTAAACGATGTCGCTAGCTAGACTACTTAGGTTCAACTTCCACCGCTAACTGTTGGCGAATTTGGTCACCTAAGGTTTCGAGATTTTTTTGCGGCAGGGGATCGATCAGTTCGCTGCCTTCGAGGGTTTGTAAATCGGCAACAAAGGCTTTGGCGCGATCGCTATTGATTAAGCAGCCTGATCGCAGTTCAACCACGAACATTTGACGCACGGAATGGGCCAAATCATAATCCTTGCTGGCAAATATGCAAGTGATGTCAGTCCCGAAGAGGGAAAACCAGGTTTGCCAGTTATGCGTTACCGGATGACGCACAACCCCACAGGCAATTTGATGGTCTGCTAAGGCCGAGGTGATCGCCGACTGTTGCCAAAGTGCATCACTCATAAATTTAGTCCCTGTCGAATTTTTCCTGAGGATAGCTTGATCGCTTCGATCTTTCAGGGGTGGTCACAAAACCGGGGTGAGTGAGTGATGTTCGGGAGCCTCCTCGGGTTGAATCAATCTGGCAAAGAATCGCCCTAGGGGCTGTCATTATTTAACGGTCAAGCCCTAATGCTAAAAGCGGTTCAGCCCCTAGCTAAGTTTAAGCAGCGAGCGCGGCAATGCTTATACCGCAGGCATTCTGCCTTTAATTGATGACGCGCCCTAGTATCTTCTCCGGTCTTGAGGCTCAAGGCTCTTGTGTGACGAGGGTGTTCCGTATGGGTAAATTTATCGCAAGCTGCGGTTTAGTTAGAACTGCTCAGATGGCTAAAAGCTTTTGTCGTCAGCTTTTTAATTCCGCATTCCGCCCTTTCTTTTGCGGGCAGCTACCTATCGCTCATATGTCACTTTCGCTGGAGAAGATCCGAAATGCCCATTCCTCGTAGCCATGAAAAATCATTTTTCTGAATGAAAATACTGAAATGGTATAGAAGAAGAACAGCTTTTTATTCTCTGGCAAGTTTGACTCAAGAGCGCTATTAGCAGAACGCTCGTACCGCCCGTATAAAACTGGTAGCACTCCCTTGAGCTTTCCTCAGCTGAGTTATTGCTTGAGCAGGTTTTTGGCTTCGTTCAGTTGCCTACCCCATACACGACTGCCAAGCGTTGCCAACAATCCCAAAATCGTCCCAAGAGTGAGTAATCCAGAAATCAAAAATTCATTGGCTAATGGAGGCAACCCCAGCGTTAGCAGCATCTCGGCAACAGCTAGATAGGCAAAATACAGGAAGATGCTGAGTTCGACCCAAAAGCCCACGGTTGTGAAGCGGGCGAAACCTCGCGGATTGTCAAACTTTTGGTTTTGCCAATAATGCCGCAGCGCGATCGCGGGCCAAGCGCTCAAAATCACTAATCCAAAGACGATCGATCCCACCAGCGGAAAGCTGCCTAATACTTGAGCCTGACTCCAATGGGCAGTGGCGGCAGTCTTACCGGGGCCAGTCACTAGCGCATCAATTGACACTGCCCACACCGCTGCCCAAAATCGCGAATGCTTCGACAAGAGCTGATAAAGCAAATCTCTTGCGTCATCTGCTTCTTCGACTTCCCTGTCGGTCTCATCGCTCACATCCACGACTTCTCGCAGGGCATCGTTGATAAACCAGACCATCGCCAAAAAGCCGGCGCCATAAATTCCCGCTTTAAGCGACGGAAAAGAGCTGGCCGCGTACCACAGGCCAATCAGCCCAATCATGGGAAATACGGTGTGCGTTAGCCCCACCGCTGCGGCCCAAGCCAGGGCATCGCGTCCGGTGGTAAAGCGCTTGAACCGGCCAATTGTCGCAATGACAGCGTCGGCAGCAATGCCAATCCCGATGACGGCATTGATCAGCAAATATTGCCCGTTACCCGGTGCATAGAGCCATGCTTTAAGGCTGAGTCCTTCAATCATTGAGCGTTATCAAACGGGACATTTAGGGAATTTACAGTGCCTGGGGATGGGTGCGATCGCCATAGCCTTCAGATACATCATCGACACAGGCTGGTGAAATCGCCTAGAAGACTCTAAGCCTTAACTGCGCTGTTGTCACTGGTCTATGGGCGAACCAGCCGCCGCGTCAGCGACCAAATGCAGTCGTCAAGACAATATTGTATCGGCGAAAATGAGAGAATTGTGAAATGCCTGGTTCCAGCATCTGCTCTTTTGCCCTGTGATGTCAATGCGGCTTCTCTCTAACGGGCTAAAGCTAGCCGGGGCAACTGGAGCGATCGCACTGGCAACCGGCATAATGTTGCTGCCTATAGATTCTTCTAGGTTATGAAGTTTAAAGTGCTGGTTCGCCAACTGCATCGCACGGCTGCTCCCTTCATTTTGCTGCCGCTGCTAGTCACAGTATTTACTGGCGTCACCTATCGACTATCTAAAGACTGGTTTGGCCTCTCTCGCGATCAGGTACATTTTTTAATGTCGATTCACGAAGGCGAATATCTCGGCTCGACCCTAGA
>JBCCNE010000455.1:0-4310 GCA_039026015.1 Cyanobacteria bacterium P01_C01_bin.70
ACTCGTTCCGCAATTTGGAACGGGTAATCAGTGGCTCGCCGACCCGCATCACTGTGGACGAAAAGAGCGAACTCTCACGCATCGTACAAGGAGTGCAATACGAAGAAGAGAATTAGCCAAGCGCCTTTGCTTGAAAACGAGGGCTCTCCCTGGGTTCGTGTGAAATTGAGCTTCACTGGAACACAGAATCAGGAATCTCGGACTTTTATCTAGCCTTGTTCCACACCAAGTCAAGGAGAGCCAAAACGAGCTTGAAAGAAGCGCAAGACAGCAGAAGGCGCTGAGCCACTAATCAGACTTTGACGGGTCATGAATGGATAAGAAGACTAACTCAGCCGTTAAGCTTCTGATGCCTCCAAATATGCCGCCAATATCCCTCTGACGAATGTCACCCCTTCAGCGACCCATCTCGAGTCTGCTGACAAATCCAACTGCGCTCAACTCCTCCTGCTAGCTGATGCGGACCACTCTGATAAGAAGCTCGCTGTCAGCAAATCAACAGTTAAAGCAGATGTCTAGATTCCTCAATTCATTTACTCCGGCAATATGTTAAGTCTTTACTATCAGATAACTACCAGCGCCAATCATAAGACTGCCAGCAATTTTCTGTGACGCTTTTTGAAGTTGATTTTGTTCTAGAAAAAGTGCAACGTGGGTCGCAAACACAGCATATGAAATCTTCACTCCGCCCACTCCCAAAATTATTACGCATACGATAGTAAGCAGATCTAAAGCTTCTAACGCTGATAAATCTGCAAACATCGGCAATAGACTGGCATAGAAGAAAATTGCTTTGACATCTCCGAGGGTTAAAACAAAACCTGAGACAACGCTTGTTATCAGCCCGCGTTTGTGACTGCCTGTATTATGCGCTGTGCCAGCAGGTTCGCTACTAGATCGCCACAGCGATATGCCAAGCCAAATCAGATACAGTGCGCCCAATACTTTGACAAATATAAAAAATCCGCCCATTGTTTCAGCCACAATAGACAGCCCTAATATTGCTAATGCCACAAATAAAAGGTCGCCTAAAACTATACCCACAGCTACAGCAATCCCGTTTTTAACGCCCATATTTGCTGCACGGGTCACAACCAATGCAACACTCGCACTCGGTAAAGCTGCTAAAGCGGCCATCATTGCAAAAAGCGTAGTTACTTCTATAGGGCTCATTTAAAAAGAATTCTCAACGATATTTCGACGCTAACAACAAGCAATAAAAGACCCTCATCTCAGACCTAACTGATATTGTTAAGCAATAGATTATTCACAAAGGATACTGTCTCAAGGAAAGGTATTTGCCTGACGATCTTAAAGGTTCCTGCAGTTCCTGAAAATCTTCTGTATTCTATGAGTTAATGCAGCATTTTCTGGCCCTCGTGAAGTACATCTCGCTGTATTCGAATCGGTTTTATTCTACTATCAGGCTCGGCTTCGCAAGCGATAGCCCATGCCGCGGACGGTTTCAATGTAGCCGTCGCCTAACTTGCGGCGCAGATGGCGAATATAAACCTCGATAATATTGGAGCCGGGGTCGTAGTCATACCCCCAGACGCGATTTAACAGTTGCTCTTTGCTCATCACCTGCATGGGATGCCGCAGCAGCACCTCGGCTAGCACGAACTCTTTGGCAGATAGCTCTACGTGACGATCGCCCACCCAAGCCTGGCGAGTAAGCAGATTCAGCGATAGATTATCGACTGTGAGTACGGTTTCAGAGGGGCGATGGGCCTGCAAGCGGCGATCGCGGAGCTGCACTTTGATTCGCGCTAGCAGTTCCTCAAACCGAAAGGGTTTGGTTAAGTAGTCGTTGGCGCCGCTTTCTAAGGCGGTAACCGTATCGTCTATGCTGTCGCGAGCAGTTAGCACAATAATGGGCAGCGTTTCGCCCTGGCCACGCACTTCTCGCAGAACTGCCAGGCCATCTTTTCCCGGCAGTCCTAGATCAAGAATCAGCAAATCAAAATCATCGCTACGAGCCAGCTCGACAGCTCCCGGTCCATCTTCGACGACTAGCGTCGTAAATCCGTGGGCCTTGAGTCCGGCTTTGAGGAAATCAACGATATGCGGATTGTCTTCGGCAATCAGAAGGCGATTCATGGGACGGCGATGCGGTCAGTGTCATAGAGGGCTCGAGCGGCAGGATTAGGGTAAAGGTAGAGCCTTTACCTAATTCGCTAGACAGTTCAACTCGACCGCCGTGGGCGGCGGCGATCGCACTCACAATCGAAAGCCCCAAGCCAGCTCCTTCAAGCTGACGATGGTGAGGCATGGCGCGAGTAAAGCGGTCAAAAATTCGGGTCTGGTCCGCCAGGGCAATACCCTCGCCCATATCGCGCACCCAGAACTGAAAATTCTCCCCCAAGACGGCCGACCCCAGGGCGATCGCGTCGCCTGACTGAGTGTGACGCACGGCATTTTGCAACAGGTTCATCACGGCTTGAGAAAAGCGCTGGCGGTCAATCGTGACGGGATATAGTCCCTTGGCCTCTAGCCGCCAGTCACGGTCCGGGGTGAGTGATCGGGCTTTTAGGTAGAGTTCCTCCGTCAGCCAGTCCAGATCTTCAGGCTGCCAGATCAGGAAGTCAGGGCGTTCGGCCTTGGTCAACAGCAGCAGATCATTCACCAGGCGATTCATTTGCTGGAGTTCATTGGTGATCAGCGCGATGGTTTCAGCCTGCCGTTCCGGGCGATAGGCGAGCGTATCCAGCTGTCCCTGAATCACGGTAATGGGCGTACGCAGTTCATGGCTCACGTCTTTGAGAAATTCCTGCTGCCCGTCGAAGGCATGTTGCAGGCGGTCAAGCATATCGTTGAAGGTCGCCGTCACCGCCGTAATTTCATCCGAACCGTGGATGGGAATGCGCTGGGTCATGTCTGACTCAGTAATTTGCCGTGCCGTCTGGTTCATCAACCGCAGCGGTCGCAGCAGTCGCCCGGCTGTGATCCAGGCAATGATGAAAAATATTCCCAGGACTGCGATCGACACTTTGAGCACCAGCCGAATCGCGCCCGTTCCCGACTGGTAAGCGATTGTCTGATCTTCGATCGCGACAAACACCCCGCTGACTTCATCGCCAATCACCAGCGGTTCAGCCGCATAGGCCACATTGCGATTAGCTCCCTGCAGGCGCTCTTGCCGAGGGGCTGTCAAAGTCGCCCAAGTAGTCATTAAGGTGGGCTCACGTTCTAGCCAGTCAGGAATCGGGCCACTTGCGCGATAAAACTGACCGTCAATAAAAGCCGCCACCCACTCATCTTCAGTGGGGAGATGGCTATTGACCACCTCATCAAACAGCGCGGTAACGGCGGCGGGTGAGGGCGACTGAGTGGTTAATGGCTCAGCCCGTTGCTGAAACCGCTGGACCTCTTCGGCTACAGCGGCCTCAGCTTGCTCAAACAGGCGATCGCAATAGATCTGCCGTGTCACCCAAACCGCCATCCCCGTGGTCGAAACCGCGAGTAAGAAGTACCACGCCAGGAGGCGCGTGCGAAAATTGCGAAAGGACATCAACCACTCAGACAGCCATTTCATCGGAGCGCTTCCTCCTGTCCAGAACGCTCAGCGCTTCCAGCCGTCAGGGTTGGAGAATAGCTTAGGCTCAACGGGCCTGACCCATAAGCCACTACCATTAGCAGGCCGCCGATAATCGCCAGATTCTTCAAGAACTGAACAAGCTGGGAAGGATCTACAAGGGGATTGTGAAATACTAGCGTTGCGGGAATCAAAAAGGCCAGGATCAGGCCTGCTCCGATGCGCGCCTTGTAGCCCAGAATCAAGGAAATGCTTCCCAGCAGCAAAAACGCGATGGTGAAGACAGTCACCACAGGGGCGATGGGCAGTCCTGCCCCGGCAATTTGGGCCTGGGTGCCGGCAAAGTTAGACAGCTTACCGATGCCACTGTTGAGAAAAATGACGGCGATCGCGGTGCGGGCAAGGAGCGGAACGTACTTTTGCACAAACATGGAATATTCTCCTAATTGCGTAGTAGATAAACGAGAAATCGAGCTAAACCAAGGCAGTCGAAACGGTACGCCAGCGAGAAAACTTAGGGGCTGTCATCATTTAGATTGCCAATGCTTCAATAGCAAGGGTTTGCAGCCCCTAGCTGATGAAATTGGGACGGGCGCGATAATGCCGGTCTCACTAGGTTTCTGGCATCCATTGATGACACGCTCTAAAACATCTAAATTTTAGGCTGCGGATCGGAAAATTGCCTGAGCGATCGCTCCACCACAGCAGGAGGCGCATATGCTTGGGAGCGGGCTGGCGACGTCCGAGGATTCAGGATTAGACGCAAAGGGCGATC
>JBCCNE010000456.1:0-4305 GCA_039026015.1 Cyanobacteria bacterium P01_C01_bin.70
AATGGCACAATCGCCATCGACTCAGAAAACTTAGCCATCTTTAATCATCTGAGGGGCTACAGCCTTAAATCTTGACGCTGGTTAAGAATGTCCTCTACCTGTGACCAGAGGCGAGAGTCATTTTGGTAAAGTCTTAAGGCCTCTAAAGCACCCGTTGCGTCCTTCTTGGGTGCGTCGACAAGTAAGTGCAGCAGCCACTGCAGGGCTTCATCGCGCCGCAGCATAGCGATCGCCAGCAAACCCGTCTGCCGCAGTTCAGCATGGGTCGTGCGCTGCCACCAATCCTGCAGCAGGGGCAGCGCCTCGGGCAATCGTGATTCTCCCAGCACCAACGCGACGACTTCTGCCGTCTCAATCGCCTCGTGAACGTCCGATTCCCGTCGCCCCGCCTCTAGACAGCCTGCGGCTAATGGCAAACCATATTTTAAGGAAAGCTGTAGCAGGGCGGCGATGCATTCCCCTAGCACCGTAGGCGTGTCGCCGACTTTGATCCGCAGCCGCAGCAGCCCAATGCCAAGGGAATTGGTGCTATAGGCGATCGCCCGCGCTGCCCCGATTCTCGCCTCTGATTCTGGATCCGCCAGCAAATCCGCCAGCTCCACCATCACATCGAGATAATTCATCCGCACCAAACCCAGGGCGCAGAGTCCTCGCAGCTTCGGTGCCGTATCGACCTGCCCACCCCACACAGGCTCTCGCTGCACATGTCGAATTCCTGGCAGAAAGACAGCCTCGTCCCGAGATTCCAACCGATAAAGGCAATCTGCGATCGCAGCTTTGGCCCGACATCCCGGATCGCGATCCGCCGCTTTTGCCATCAACCAGTGGAATCGCTTGGTCAACTGCGGAACCAGGCTGTGAATCTCAAACGCTGCCACCAGATTGGCAGCTTGAGCGATGGCAACGCTGTGTCGACTGGCGATCGCCTCTTCCAAAGTTGCCAATCCTAGCTCAGACTTTGGTTCACTCTTGATTTGATTCAGCTTGGCTGTCAGCGCTGCCAGCTTTTGAGATTTGGGCATAAATCAAGTTTAGATTTTCGCTGATGCTCAACCAATGTAGAATTCGGAGGCTGTGGGTAATCTCAATCTCTGCCTTGGCTGACGGTAAAACCTAGGGCGTGTCATCAATTAGTGCCAGAAACCTGATGGAATAGGCACTATCACGCCCGTCCCAATTTCATTGCCTAGGGGCTGAAACCCTGACTATCAAGGCATTGGAAATCTAAATAATGACGCCCCTAAGTGGCAGACTATCAATTCCAGCCGGGAAGGTTGCATGCATACCTGGAAGAATGTATTCCAATCGACTGCTGAGTTAACGAGACTCGTTCAAGCTTGACGTTAGCGCTCAGGGGAATCGCCGCGCCGGCATCAAAACGGGTGCAGTAAAGCGTTCACGAATCCCTATAATAAGCGCTGTAACTGATTGTTAAAAAATTCTTACGGTCCACGCCAAGCAGAGTTTGCATATGTCGCCGCCTGAGCACGAGTTTCCTGGCAAAATGTTAGCGTTATCTACGATTCGACCAATTGGGGTCTATGCTCTGTCAGGTTTGGCGGCTGACGGCGATCGCCTCTATTCTATCGACACCTTGAGGGGCTACTTAGTTGCCGTCAATCCACAGACTAACAACACCGTTATTCTCAATCCCTATCAGCTAGAGGATAAGGATTGGATGAACGTCGGTGGTCTGTCACTTTGGCAAGATACCTTTTGGTTTGCCCGCGACGAAGCGGTGTTTTGGTGCGACCGTCAAACCCTTAAGCCCACCTTTTTTGCCCAGCTGCCCTACGCCGTCAATGGCGTTACCGTTTGGCAAGAGACCGTCTACGTCAGCAGTCAAAAATCCGGCTACATTCACCGGTTCGACCGGCAGACTGGCGAGCTGACCGGCAAATTTCGGCAACCGGGGGTTGGCCCCGAAACCCTAGCTGCCAACGAGGCTGGACTTTGGGTCTGCGACCAAACTGAGCAAACCGTTTATTGCCTTGACTATAGTACGGGAGCCATTCAGCGCAGTGCCCTGACTCCCTACAGTTCGCCCACGGGCATTACGTTTTTCACGCCACCTACAGGCGAACTCATCTGTTACATCGTGTATGCCAATGAAGAACCCTACATTCGCGATGATCCCAATAGTGAGTCGCAGTATGAGCTCACCTGCCGCGATCGCACCTTTATCCATCCGCTGCATCTTTATACCAACCAAGCTGAGCACTACACGCTCTCCAACGGCTACCTAGTTGAGCTGTCCTACGTCGAAGAGTTGGCCCCTCTGGATGCGGTCACCCTCGACCAAGTCGAGTGGCGCGTTGCCCTGCCCGCCACCACGCTGCGTCAGCGGGTGCGCCATGTGGAGGCCATCGGGCATCCTTTTACCCTCGAAGAGCAAAATGGCCAGCCAGTTGCAGTTTTTCGGTTTGACCAACTTAAACCCTTCCAAGGCGGCCTAGTGGGCTGGAAGGCAATCGTCGAACTGTACAGCATCAAGTATTGTCTTACCCCTGACGATATTGAAGTCGCTGCCGACCGAGCGCTGCCCGCTGATTTTCAACGCTACCTCGTGGACAATGACGATTTGGCTATGGATACGCCGACAATTCAGCAAGCAGCCCGCGAAGGTGCCGGCACTGAAACTAACGTCCTGCGTAAAATGCTGAAGATTCGTAACTATGTTTACGATCGCCTCTCTTACGGCATCCGTCCTAAAATTGATACCCCCGATGTGGCCCTTGAACGCGGCGTTGGCTCGTGTGGTGAATATGTCGGTGTGCTGCTTGCCTTAGCCCGCCTCAGCGGTATTCCCTGTCGCACCATTGGCCGCTATAAGTGCCCGGCCCATCCCGAGTATCGCCACGTGCCCCTAGAGCCTGACTTTAACCATGTTTGGCTAGAATTTTATGTCCCCGGAGTCGGCTGGCTGCCAATGGAATCCAACGTCGATGATGTCATTGAGCGCGGTCCCTATCCTGAACGTTTCTTTATGGGCCTGGCCTGGTATCACACCGAAATTGGCAAGGGCATTCCTTTCAGCAAAATTCACGCCCCCAACAAGCCCGAAAAGCTGTCAGTGCGCGATTTGGCACTGAACCACATCCGCTTTCAAATCCTCGATGAGCTAATTCCAGGAGAGACGATGACCACTCCCTAATTCGTTCCTGTGCCCCCAACGAAAGATAACCAAGCCCGTTCTACAGCTTTAAAGCTATTGGTGGAAAGCGTCAAAGCCGTGTCGATCCACCAGCCGTAAATCGCCATCGCCCATCCATAGACATTGATGTAAAAGGTGAAAGCATTACCTGTCAATCAGTCTCGAATCCCCAACGCAAATCTGCAGTCGTCAATTGGTATACCTTATGTCGAACTCCTATTCCCTCATGATTCACGGCGGTTCAGGTTGCCTAGAAGACCTCAAATATGAGGCCAGTGAAAACGAATTTCGCCGCAGCATCAGCGCCATCTTGGAAGAGGGCCGTCAGTATCTCGGCCGGGGCGATCGCGCCCTCGACGTGGTGGAATATTGCGTTGCCCTGCTGGAAGACGACCCCCTCTACAATGCGGGTCGAGGGTCTGTGCTCAATGCCAAAGGCCATGTCGAAATGGACGCCGCCGTGATGAACGGTGCCGACTTACGGGCCGGGGCGATCGCCTGCGTTAGCCAAGTCAAAAATCCCATTTCTCTGGCCCGCCAGGTCTTAGAGCACGGCAAACACGTCTTGCTTATGGGCGAAGGGGCTCTAGAGTTCGCTAAATTGAGTGAACTCGAACTCTGCCACGAAGATTACTTCATCATTCCGGCTCGCATCGAGCAGCTAAAGGAAGCTAAAGCCGCGGGTCGCATCACCCTCGATCATGAGCGTGTCAGCCCTGCTGAAAAACTGGGCACCGTCGGTGCCGTTGCCCGCGATATCCACGGCGATTTGGCTGCCGCCACCTCTACTGGTGGACTGGTCAACAATCACTGGGGCCGCGTGGGCGATACGCCGATGATTGGCGCTGGCGTTTTCGCCGACAACGAATCTTGCGCTGTCTCTGCTACCGGTTATGGCGAAGAATTCTTGCGTACGGTCTTAGGTAAAACCATCGCTATGTTTGTGCAGTGGCGGGGCCTAGATGTGGAAGCTGCCGCACAGGCTGGGATTGATTATCTGGTTCAACGAGTTCAGGGTGAGGGCGGCGTCATCGTTATTGATGCTGACGGTCGCTGCGCCTCTGCCCAGTCCACCACCGGCCTAATCTGTGGCTGGATTGAACACGGCGGCAAAGTCCACTGCACTTTGGGGTAATGCCAATTTGTCTTTG
>JBCCNE010000457.1:0-4303 GCA_039026015.1 Cyanobacteria bacterium P01_C01_bin.70
AGGCTTTAAACTCTCTTACAAATTCTTTGAACAAGTTCAAATTTAGATCTTTATTGTGCCACAGGGGTTTGCGCCATCAAACTCCGAGAGCCAATAAAATGATTTTCCCAGCGAGAGTTTAAAGCCATCGTGGCAGGACTGGTTAGGGCAAGGTGATGGCACCGAGGATGTCGTATTGATTAAGCAGAATTGATATTAGCTATTGAAGCCAGTGTCATTGATATAGAAAGACCATTGGGGCAACTCTGGTGAACGAAATTACCTTTGAGAGGCAGTCTGTTATCGATTCACCACATCTTGCTCCCCTAAGGACAGCAAGTATACAATTCTTCGTGAAAATATTGCTCCATAAGACTCTCTTTGAAAGCACCGTTGGCTAAGGTGGCAAAGTTATGGTTTCTGATACGACAAATTGTGATTGAGTTTATGAACTCTCACATGTGAGATGGACTACTAAGCTACGAATTTTAATCAGCTATGATTGCAACCGTGTATCTGAAGAAGCTCTGACTAAAGCTATGTTTGGAATGAGAACTTTAGATATCAATTTTGATTTAGGTTTGTTTGGAGAGTATTGTGACTATCTACGTTGGTAATTTGTCATTTCAAGCAGGGGAGGATGACCTACGCGAGGTGTTTGCTGAGTATGGTGAGGTTAAGCGTATCAGCTTGCCAACCGACCGGGAAACGGGCCGCAAGCGGGGGTTTGCCTTTGTTGAAATGGCAGATGAAGCCCATGAAGATACTGCTATCTCAGAGCTGGACGGCGCTGAATGGTTGGGACGTGAATTGCGTGTCAACAAGGCTCGGCCTCGCAATGAGAGTGGTGGCGGACGGCGCAGCGATGGCGGCGATCGCTTAAAGAGCAATCCGCTATAGTGCCTCGCCTAGAGGGCCAAGTCAGAATTGAATAAGCAAGATAGATTCAGTACTTTACTCTGAATTTTGTGTGTTTGCATGGCTGTAAACGTTGCAATGGCAGCCTGTCTAAATGGCATTCAAGAACAATTTGAAAGTTGCTAGACAGAGTCGACAGTGCTTCATTCGGTCTTTAATTTAGCAGCGGTAAGACTTTGATGACATGTTCCCTGTATTGGAATTTGCCAGGTCTGCCGCTATTGTCGTTTTAGGAAACAGTGAGACTAACACCCATTCTCACGCCCATTCTCAGAAATTTAATTACCCATTTGCGGGTTGGAGAGAGCCCCGGCCTGAGCTAACTATTCGTTAAGCAAAGCTCAATTGAAGCTTTGCTAATGAGCGACTCTAGGGGACGTCTACGGCAGCAATTAGCATCCGTATGGAGGCCAAAAATGACCTGAAGCCGTTGTGCTGAAGTTGAGTGGCATCCCTTATCAGGCTAGGCAATGCGGGGTTGCCAGATAGTCAACAGAAATCGCTCAGGAGAAAATCAAGACGAGTGAAATCGCTGTGATCGCGCCAATGGTGGTGTTCACAATGTTGACTAACTCATTGGTGAGCCAGGGGAATTTCTCTTGCACTGTTGCGCCAATGACGCTCTCTAGGTTGGTAGCAATGAAGGCGGCAAGCAGGCAAAGTCCGATGCCGATGAGGGAAATCATACCCACGGCCCAGCCGACAACCGCGATCAGCGCTGAGCCCACAATGCCCGCCAAAGTGCCTTCCAAACTCACTGCGCCTTCTGTCCCTGCCGGTACGGGCTGTAAAGTCGTGATTAAAAAGGTGCGCTTGCCATAAGCTTTGCCGACCTCACTGGCGGTGGTATCAGACAGTTTGGTGGCAAAACTGGCGACGTAGCCCAAGGCAAACAGCGCCACCCATTCCTCTGAGAAGCTGGATACCAGTCCACTACTGGCCAGTAACGCCCCCAGCGCACAAACGGTCGCTGTCAGCGCCGAACCCCAGACGTTTTCGGGGCCCCGAACGCCAGAACGCTTTTCGGCAATGCCAGCGGCTTCTTTTTCCGCCATGCCAATGCGGGTCACGGCTGAGCCGATAAGGAAGTAGACCATGACAACAACGTAGCCCTGCCAACCCCAGCAGCCCCAAACGAGTACTCCCAGCACCCAGGCGTGCAGGTAGCCTGCCGGAGTCAGCAGCTTTTTGGGCAACATCCAGGCGATCGCCAACAGCACGGTATTCAGCGCGATCGCGACCATCCAGGGCAGAGCAGCGGGGGGCATGGCAATACTCCAGCAATTATTCATAGTGGCTGCCTACAGCATGGAGCGATCGCCCGGCTTCGTCAATCCAAGGGGGTCACAACCTGAGGTGAGATTAGCAAAATCCTTTGGGGATTCTGTGCCGTTGCCCTGCGGTCGTTTAGGATCAAAAAAGTTTACAGACTAATTGAGGCGAACGACGGAGGATGACAAGGACTCCAGATGTCCTAATTGTGGGGGGCGGTGTGATGGGCCTGGCGATCGCCCTAAAGCTGCGACAAGCCTCATTGTCAGTGACGGTACTCAGCCGCGACTTTGCCGAAGCAGCGAGCCATGTGGCGGCGGGCATGTTAGCTCCCGGTGCGGAAGAACTGCCCCCTGGTCCCCTGTTGGAGTTGTGTCGCCAGAGCCTACAGCGCTATCCCGACTGGGTGCAAAAGCTGGAGTCTTTGACTGGGCAGGATGTGGGCTACTGGCCCACCGGCATTCTCGCCCCTCGGATGCAGCGTCCCGGTGATGTGAGCGATCGCCCTCATGGCCAGGAACGGTGGATTGAGCCAACGCAATTACAGAACTATCAAACTGGCTTGAACGACAACATGGCTGGAGCCTGGTGGTATCCCGAAGAAGGTCAGGTTGATCCGCGCGCCCTCTCCCAAGCCCTATTAATCGCCGCTCGCGATGCTGGCGTCGACATCCGCGAAGGGGTAACCGTCCACGGCTTTGTGCAGCAAGGCGGTCAGGTACAGCAGGTACAAACCAACGCCGGTAGCTTTCGTGCTGAACACTACGTGTTAGCCACCGGCGCTTGGGCGAATGACCTGTTGCCCATTCCGGTAACGCCGATTAAGGGACAAATGGCGGCGGTGCAAGTGCCGCCGAATTTTTCGCACGTGCAGCCGCTACAGCGCGTCCTCTTTGGCGAAGACAAAATCTATATCGTGCCCCGTCGCCAGGGCCGCATCGTGCTCGGGGCCACCAGTGAAACAGTCGGCTTTACCCCCGGCATCACCGCCGCTGGCATGGCGCATTTGTTCCAAAAAGCGGTGGATTTGTATCCGACACTGCAAGACTTCCCCGTGCAGGAAACCTGGTGGGGCTTTCGTCCTGCCACCCCCGATGAAGCCCCCATTTTGGGGCCAAGTGCCTGTCAAAATCTGACCCTGGCCACGGGACACCACCGCAACGGCATTTTGCTGATGCCAATCACAGCAGAAATTGTGTCAGACTACATTCTGGGTCGTGAATCGCCGTTGCTAACGCCCTTCACCTGGCAACGATTTGAACGTTCCACGCCCGCGCTGCCGATTCCTTTACCCACCCCCGCCAAGATGACTTTAGCCACCCCCACCGTTCCCCAGAGCTTGCCTCAAGCTTCGTCAGACACCCCCTTAGAAATTGCCGGTCGCCAATTTAACTCCCGCTTAATGACCGGGACGGGCAAGTACAGCGACTTTGCCACCATGCGTCAGGCGATCGCTGCCAGCGGTAGCGAAATTGTGACAGTCGCCGTGCGGCGCGTGCAAACCAACGCCCCCGGTCATGAAGGATTAGCCGAAGCGTTGGACTGGTCACGCATTTGGATGTTGCCCAACACGGCTGGCTGTAAAACCGCTGAAGAAGCCGTGCGCGTCGCTCGATTAGGGCGAGAAATGGCCAAACTGCTCGGCCAAGAAGACAACAATTTTGTAAAGCTCGAAGTCATCCCCGACGCCAAATATCTGCTACCCGACCCCATTGGCACCCTAGAAGCAGCAGAACAGCTCGCTAAAGAAGGCTTTGCCGTATTGCCCTACATCAACGCTGACCCCCTGCTGGCCAAACGGCTAGAAGAAGTCGGCTGCGTCACTGTGATGCCCCTCGGGTCCCCCATCGGCTCTGGGCAGGGTATTCGCAATACCGCCAACATCCAGATCATCATTGAGAATGCCAACGTTCCGGTGGTGGTGGATGCGGGCATTGGCACCCCCAGCGAAGCCGCCACCGCGATGGAGATGGGGGCCGATGCGCTGTTGATCAATACAGCGATCGCTAAAGCCCAAAATCCTATACTAATGGGGCAGGCCATGGGCCTCGCCACCGTCGCCGGTCGCATGGCTTACAACTCTGGCCGCATTCCTGTAAAAGCCTACGCCAGCGCCAGTTCTCCCCTCTCTGGC
>JBCCNE010000458.1:0-4291 GCA_039026015.1 Cyanobacteria bacterium P01_C01_bin.70
AGCGTCTGGCTGAAGGTGGCTGCAAAAAGGCCGTAGCGATCGGCCAGAGTAATTTCTCCGCTTTTGGTGATTTGAACAAACAGTTCAGATATGGCTTGGGGGAGGAGGCAAATTTGTGGCGACATTGGAATTCAGGGGCTCACTGCTCAATATCCTTATTGTGCGCCCTTAGCCCTTTTCCCTCAGTGATGGGGCAATGGCTGCCTCAGTGATATTGCGGTGATTCTTCTGTAATCCAAGTCGCTAAGAGAGTGTGATCGAAATTACTCGGAACCCTCCATTTATAACGACTTAGAGGGCAGACTGCTCGGTGTAAACCAGAGCAAGCTGCTCAAATGTCTCACGAAGCTGGTTCCAAGCCCTTCATAAATCATCAGCTGCATCCGCATTGGCAGAATTGAGGCCTGCCTGAATCCGCTGATTCAGCAACTCTAATGCTTCAGCATACTGAGGATCCTCAGCGGTGCCAATCCGGTCTCGATTCTCGGCGAAAGCTTCTTGCTCCTCCTCGGTTAGCTCAACCTCAATATCAGGAGAGATGCCCAGAGTATTAATATCGCGACCGCTCGGGGTCAGATATTTTGCAACGGTCACCGCAAGGCCAGATCCATCACCGAGGCTTCTGACAGATTGAACCAGCCCCTTGCCGAAGGTTTGAGTTCCTACCAGCAGAGCGCGATCGTTATCTTGCAGAGCGCCTGAGAGAATTTCACTTGCGCTAGCCGAGCCGCCATCTACCAGAATCACCATGGGTTTGTCCGTAAGGGCCCGGTTGTTGGCTGATTCTTCATCTACAATACCCTGCCGGTCGACGGTAGAAACAATGCCGCCTTCGTCAAGCCACATGCGGGCGATGTCAATGCTGGAGTAAAGCAGGCCGCCGGGGTTGCCGCGCAGATCTAGAATATAGCCGGTAACGCTGCGGGCTTCTAAGTCTTCAATAGCTTCCTTCATTTCTACCGATGCGTTAGCGCTGAACTGAGTCAGTCGGATATAGCCAATGCCGCCGGTTGAACCTTCCTGATAGCTGTAGCGCACGGGGTGAATTTCAATGCGAGCGCGGGAAATCACCAGATCTAAGGTTTCATCTTCTCGCTGAAGAGTGAGGGTGACTTCCGTGCCCACTGGCCCTCGGATGCGGTTAACCACATCATTAAGATCCATGCCTTCGGTGCTCTCGCCATCGATAGATAAGATGCGATCCTGAGCGCGGACCCCAGCCTCAAACGCAGGAGTATCTTCGATAGGAGAAACAACAACAATGTCGTTTGTTTCTTCTTCCTGAGAAATCTGAATGCCAACACCCGTCAGTTCCCCTGAGGTGTCAATTTGCATATTGCGAAACTCTTCAGGATCCATAAAGCGAGTGTAAGGATCTTCGAGCTGCTCCAGCATTTCGCGGATTGCATCGTAGGCATCTTCGCGATCGCTGTATTCTCGCTCCAAATAATCCGTGCGGATGGCCTGCCAATCGACTTGGTTGAAGGTGCCATCGACATAATTGCGGTCGATTAGCTGCCAAACTTCGTCAACCAGCTCCTTAGGGCTGTCCTGGAAAAATGCTTTACTCTGGGACAAATGTACACCGGCCCCAGTAACGGCAACTGCTGCAACCGCAAGGGCTGTAGCGCCCAGCACAAGACCACGTTTCATAATCTGCATGGAAGAATTTTGCAATGCTGTAAATTACGCCCAATCTAGCACAATCAACTGAGGCTGATGGCAAATCATTACACCAAAAGAATGGCCAAAGATTGCATCCTTTAGACATTCCTTCAGATTTCATGCCAGCCAACCGGAAATCATGCTGTAACGGTACATTTAGATTTACAGCACGCCTAGGGCGCGTCATCAATTAAAACCAGAATGTTTCCGCTGTAAGCTTTACCGCGCCCGCCCCGCACAACAAACTAAGGGCTGAAACGCCTTCCGCATAAAGACTTGACCGCTAAATGATGACAGCCCCTAGATTTGCGATCGCTCTTAGCGTTAAGTCGTTGGGGCCAACGACTTAATGTTGAACCGCTGGAGTAACGCCCTGTCGCTAAGACAGGCTTGAAACTCAGCTTCAAGATCACCGATGCGGTATTTGGGTTAATCTGGCTCAACCCAGCGGCCATCTGCCTTAATCAGATTAATTAGCTCTTGCACACCGCTTGCCTCTGGAACGCGCTTAATCTCCTCGCGCCCTCGATATAGGGCAATGGTTTTTGGCCCTTTACCCACATAGCCATAGTCAGCGTCAGCCATCTCCCCAGGCCCATTG
This sequence comes from Cyanobacteria bacterium P01_C01_bin.70, assembly GCA_039026015.1. GTDB lineage: Bacteria > Cyanobacteriota > Cyanobacteriia > Phormidesmidales > Phormidesmidaceae > Halomicronema. The sequence goes on from JBCCNE010000458.1 coordinate 2,267, forward strand.
ACGATGCAGCCCATTACCGCAATATCCAAACCGGTTAAATGACTCGTGGCGTCCCTCACCTTATGCAAAACATCTTCCAGGTTAAACAGGGTGCGGCCACAGGAGGGGCAGGCAACATATTCCACCATGGTTTTACGCAATCCCAGAGCCTGCAAAATGCTATAGCAGACCGGAATTTCTTTCTCAGGCTTTTCGGTCAGCGAAACGCGGATTGTATCGCCAATGCCCTCAGCTAGCAGGGTGGCAATGCCCGCAGTAGACTTGATGCGGCCATACTCTCCGTCACCGGCTTCCGTTACGCCTAAATGCAGCGGGTATTCCATGCCCTCGTCATTCATCCGCTTAACCATCAGACGATAGGCCGCCAGCATCACCGGAACGCGAGAAGCTTTAAGAGAGACAACAAGGTTGTAAAAGTTCAAGGATTCGCAGATACGAATAAACTCTAAGGCCGACTCCACCATGCCCTCAGGGGTGTCGCCATAGGTAAATAGCATCCGCTCGGCTAGGGAACCGTGGTTTACGCCAATCCGCATGGCTTTACCCTGATCTCGCAGTGAAATCACGAGGGGCTCTAGGGTTTTACGAATCTTGGCACCAATGTCCTCAAACTCAGTTTGGGTATATCCATCTCGGTCGGCTTTCGGCTTTTCAAACACATATAGCCCAGGATTAATGCGGACTTTATCGACGTGTTTGGCAACTTCCAAAGCAATTTTCATGCCGTTGTGGTGGACATCAGCGACCAAGGGCACCGCTTGGTAGGTTGCCTGCAATTTTTTCTTGATGGCGACTAGGGCTTTGGCATGGCCCATGCTAGGTACGGTCACTCGGACAATTTCACAACCGATTTCATGTAAGCGGCGGATTGCAGCTACCGAGCCGTCAATATCCAGGGTGTCTTCATTAATCATGGACTGTACGACAACCGGATAATTGCCGCCGATAGTGACACTGCCCACTCGCACCGGGCGAGTTTTACGCCGATGAATGGTGGTATCAAACGCGGATGCAGGAGTATCAGAGATTAGGGCTTCGGAAGCCGGGGGATTGGGTAGAGTTTGCATAAACCAGTATTAGCGTGGCTGCGGCTCAGTTGTTCCATTTAAAGGGTGCCACAGAACGGGTAAGATACCGTGCTCTCTTGAATAGAGACTGCCATGAGTTAAAGATTGAAGTGTTGCTTTAGCTCAGTTTAGCCATACACTCTAAAACCAGCCGCTGGTTGATCAGCGCGTGGGGCTGCACCTGCAGTGCTTTTTGAAAGGCTTCAATCGCAGCAGTGTAGTTTCCCAGGGCTAAATGGCACAGCCCTAATCCGTGCAGCGCCCCAAAGTGGTAAGGGATTCGCTCAACGGTGGCCTGACAGTCGGCGATCGCCTTCCAAAATTCTTGCTGACTGTAGTAAAGTACGGCCCGGCGGTTCCAAGCTTCGGCAAAATCAGGCTGGTCTTGAATAATGGCGGACAGCAGCTTTTCAGCGTCTTCCAGCTGCCCTTGGTGCAGCAATTCTTGGCTCTGCATCAGCAGTCGAGCCCCATAAATCCCTTTTTGCTGAAACCACATCTGCCATAGGGTTTCGGTTGCCTCTGCGCGAACAGCTTCATCGTCTTGCTGAAGGGCCTGCAGCAGGGGTTCAACCAGAGCGTCATCCATATCGTCAGTTTTGGCCTCCAGTAAGGAAAATAGTTAACAAAACTTACCAGCCGTGTGATCAGCCATCGTCTGGCTAAAAAACCATCTTCAGCCGGATAAATTGCACAACCGCCCCTACTATGCACAAAATTAAGTCAGTGATGCAAATTGATGTGATCGTAGGCTAGGGCATGAATGTAAACGTTACAGATACCACCTATTTGAATTGGACAGGAGACTGTCTGATACTGGGACTCACTGAAGATGCTCTGCCGCTGAGTGGCACCCTGGCCGAACTTAACGCAAAGCTCTCCGGTCTGCTGCAGGAGCTGATTGATGAGGTCGATTTCAAAGCCAAAGTTGGCAGCAGCGCCACTATTCGAGTTGGTA
>JBCCNE010000459.1:0-4289 GCA_039026015.1 Cyanobacteria bacterium P01_C01_bin.70
TTGAGGCCCACAATGTAAACGTTCCCAGCTAAGCAGGCTACCAAAGGCAACAGTAGGGAAAACACGTTTAGCACGGGTGTAGCGACGCTGTCTTGAACCACCGTCCAGCTCACAACAAACACGCCAATGACGCTTAGACTGGTGCCGATGATGGTGTGAGGACGCGAAAATTTCCAGAAGGCTTTGAGCCAGGGCAGCGGCGTTTGAAATAAGCTGAGCTGCTTTAGAGGTGGTGGCTTCGGAGAAACACTTTGACCCATCAGTATGGTGTGGTCGTAACAATAATCTTTCAGGGTATCGGGCAGCGTCGGTCGCACTAGGCTGTTAGGACAACTTTGAGCGAGTTTTCTACCAGATAGTAATCAGCTAATCATCCGCCAGACTCTGAATCAACACATAGGGCTGCACGATTAGCGTTTGAAACTGGCGACTGCGATCGCTCTCCCAATGGGTCATTTGCTCAACTGTCGGCTTAGTAATCAGCGCTTCACTAATCCATCGCTGTACCGAATTCACATTATCAGTCGCTACCGCTACACCCACTTCAGCTAAATCTAAGCCAGAGTTGACCAGTACAATACTGTCACGGGCAGCGTGAGGCAACAGGTTATGCCATGCGGCAGGCCCAATCATCGATTCGAGTTCTTGCTTCAGTTGTTGTGTCATGGCCTCGACAATCGCTAGAGAGCTATTGTAGCGCGTTGCTTCTTTCCTTTCAGAAGGCGAGGGAGACCGGCCGGAAGAGGGGATGGGCTGAGGGAGTGGGTAGAGAGTAGGTGGGATTCAGTGAAGTGATTGAGATGGGCTGGTAGGCAAGGATTCAGGAGCGAAGAACCAAGCATCCCTTTTTCCGCATGCCGCATTATGATTTCTGAACTCTGCATCAGCGGCCTAAATAGTGCAGCCGATGAATTGCCTCAGTGCATTTTTCCGTAGTTGCCCACAGCAAGGCTTTATCAGTAGTCACCGGAGGCGGAATCGGAGCACCAATGCGGACAGTAAGAGGAACAGCGCGCGGAATTTTAGTTCCCTTGGGTAAAATTCGATGGGTGCCCCAGATGCTCACAGGTAGCAGGGGTGATTGGGCCTTGGCAGCAATCAGAGCTGCGCCCAACTTGGGCTGGGGAATACGGCCATCCAGCGTACGAGTCCCCTGCAGAAACACGCCCACGGCCCAGCCTTGGTCAAGCTGTTTCAGGGCTTCGCGAATGGCGCTGCGATCAGCGCTGCCGCGCTTGACGGGATAAGCCCCATAAAGGCGAATCGCCGATGCCAGCACTGGCACCCGAAAGAGTTCTTCTTTGGCCATAAACGACACTGGACGCCGCATGCAGTTTGAAAGAATGGGCGGGTCAAAGTCGCTAGCGTGATTTGCCACGATCACTAGTGGCCCGCGCTTGGGCACCTGCTCGGCCCCCACAACCCGCCCGCGAAAGTAAAGTCGAAACGTCGGATTAACGACTGTCCACTTGAACAGGTAATAGAGCAGAAGACTTGCAACGGGTTCGCGATCGCGACTAGCCATGCCCTGACGCCTCGCTACCACTAAAGGGCACCCAACTGCTCAAGGGTGCCAACGTTCTGCAGCGTCAATGTCTTAACAGTGCGCTTAATCAGTCCCGTCAGCACATTCCCAGGACCCACTTCAATCACCTGCTCGACACCCTGCTCTGGTAGCGCTAGGGAAATTTCGCGCCAGCGAACAGAACCGGTCATCTGCTGCGCAAGTCGCTGCTTCAAGACGGCGGCAGCGGTTGTCGGTGTCGGGTCAACGTTTGACAATACCGGCACTTTTACAGGCCGAAACTCTACGGCCTCCAGTACCCCTTGAAATTCGCGGGCAGCGGGAGCCATTAGCGGCGAGTGAAACGCCCCACTCACATTGAGTTTTACGGCTCGCCGGCTTTTCACCGCTGCCAAAACCGTTTCTACAGCTTCCAGCGTGCCGGAAATCACGACCTGCGCGGGATTATTGTCGTTGGCTAAAACCGCCCCCTCAATGTCGGCGATTTTAGCTTCGAGTTCATGGCGATCGAACCCCATCAGTGCTGCCATGACGCCTTCCGAGGCTTGCGACATCAGCTCAGCCCGCAGCTTGACCAGCCGCAGCCCAGCGGCAAAATCAAAGGCTCCGGCAGCATAGAGCGCCCCATATTCTCCCAGACTGTGACCGGCAACCACATCAGGCTCGTGCCCCTGCTCCCGCAGCAGATCGACCAGCAGACTTTCGAGCACGTAAAGGCAGGGCTGAGTGTAGAGTGTGCTGGAGACTTTGTCGTCAGCGCTCTGGCAGATGGCTTGCACTGACCAGCCTAGAATGCCATCGGCGATCGCCAGTCGCGCTTTGCCTGCCGCATGGGTCATCAAATCTGCCCCCATGCCCACTGACTGTGACCCTTGTCCAGGAAATACCCAGGCTGTTTTTACCATACTCGCCTTCTTGCTCAAAACAATTCAATCAAAGTGCAGTTTTCACTCTCTCAAGAAATGGCGGTTTCGCAAAGGTGAATTTTGCGAAACCTCAAAAACCCGATTTCTCGGTTTGAATATCATCGTGACATCTTGAATTCAGTGCTGAGAAACTCGGTTCTCAACCCTCACAGATACTCCGATCGCAGCATCGACATCACATACTGTGACTTATATCCAGCAGGCGTTTTGGCACTTTCCCGCAGGCAGCCCTCTTCCACAAACCCGAGGCGACGATAGAGCGATCGCGCCCGCTGATTATCTTCCATCACGTCTAGCCAAACCCGATGTGCCCCTAGCTCCATAAACGCTTTTTCTAGCACTTGCGCCAGGGTCAAGCGGCCATAGCCCTTGCCAGCTTGACTCATAACGATGCGCTTGATGAGTAAAGACTGACCAGGATCTTGAACACCAAGCACAATCACATAGCCGACCCGAACTTGCGTCACTGCATCCATCACGATCCAGTGACGCTCATCAGGATGACTAAGGGCTTGCTGGTGGCGATCGCGCGTCCACAACTGCACCCAACCGGCGGCATGGACAACAGCTTCAGCTTCTAAAACGAACGCCAAATCATCCAGCGTCGTCGGGCGCAAAGTAGCAGTGCAATAGTTCATCAGTCAGCTCAACCTCAACGCCGCTGATTTTAGACGGTTGCCCCCAAAACGATTCCGCAGCATTGAGCTGGACATTGCTAAATCCAAGAAAAATCGATCTTTCGAGAACGTGAGCGAGACGCTCAGCCTCCCACTGCAATCGTGTATCCAGCAGTACGAACATTCTGTCAGCGGAATTCAGACCCAATATCGGCAGCGCCTCAGCCGAGCAACCAGTACCATCATGATGATCGCCATTCTGCATTCCGCACTCTACGCCTCCAGCGCAATCGTCGCCACCACTTGTCCATGATCCGATTTCCAGCACTCGATCTGGTCATCCAGCAGCGTTTGATCAAACAGGTGGTCGTTGTAAATCGAGACGTAAATCACCTCACCGATGTGGTTGCGGTTGCGGGTGGCAAACTCTTCGCTGACCATAATGTGGTCGAGGCTGTCGTAATGACCGTTGTGGATGTAGGTGTAGTAGTGGTCGCCGTAGCCGAGGCGCGCCTGAATGTCTTTGACTTGATAGAGCAGGGTATCCCACACGGGGCGCTTTTTGCGAAGCGGCCAACATTCCCACGGCGGCTGGCCAGAAACGAGCTGCGTCGTGACTGACGTGTGACTGTCGTTCACATCCCCCATGACAATAACGGGATAGCGGCGATCGCGCAGTTTTTCCATCAGGATAAACCGCAGAGCTGTGGCTTCAGCAGCACGACGAATCAGCGATCGCGCCTGCCCTTTAGCAATCTCGACCGGATCGCTGTAATCATTTTTGGCCACCATCATTGGCCGCTTGGACTTGAGATGCACCACAAATACCGTGCAGTCCACATGATTCGGCAACGTTAAATCGACCGCCAACACCGGATGCGAAAACGTAGTCATTGGGACTGGCGCTTCGTCCGCATTGAGACTGAGCCAACTCGCCTTGGGAAATTGATTGTAGATGTGATGGCCTTTAATGGGAAACGCCGTCGATAGCGCAATGCCTGGCCCATTATCAACGCCGCCCACCATCACCAGCGTATGCTGTTGGCATCGCTGACTCTGATCGAGCACCGTCTGCAAGGCTTCGCGCTGAAAAACTTCCTGAAAGCCAATAATCGCGGCATCCATGCGATCAAGCTGATGAGCCGTCCACACGACTTTCTTACGATAGTCTGCCTCAGAATAGCGATCGCCCGGATAATATTCCACACCGGGCAAGGACAA
>JBCCNE010000460.1:0-4269 GCA_039026015.1 Cyanobacteria bacterium P01_C01_bin.70
GAAACCGATCATTCCGCAACCATAACCACCCTGCTGCAACAGCAGGATGCCGTTGTTTATCTCGTGACCGAAGATCTAACCGAATCAGTTTTAGGGGATATCAAGCTTCTGAGCCATGCCGGACAGCGAGTCATTCTAGGACTGAACAAGCGGGACACTTATTTACCTAAAGACGGCGACACCGTTTTAGAACAGATTCAGGCGCGGCTGCAGGCACTGCCCTATGAGGTAACGAGCGCGGCGATCGCAACATCGCCCCGCCCCATCAAAGTCCGCACCTATGACGAGTCAGGTCAGGCCAGCGATCGTCTAGAAACTCCCCCACCCGAGGTAGAGTCAGTTACCGCGGCTGTAACTGACTGGCTGCGGCACGAAGTGCCCTATCTCGTAGCGCAAACGGTGATGCGTCAGGTACAGCAGCTGCAACGCCACATTCAACTTGAATTGAATCAGGCGCGTCGTCAGCAGGCCTTACCGCTGGTGGAACAGCTACAGTGGACTGCTGCCGCTACCGCATTTGCGAGTCCCGTACCGTCGTTAGACCTGTTGGCCACAATTGCTATTAACGGTCAACTGGTGATGGATTTGGGTCGGGTTTATCAGCAGCCGCTAGTGCTTGACCAGGCGAAGGCGATCGCCGCCGAGCTTGCCAGGGTAGTGGTCAAACTGGGCATCGTAGAAGTCTCCAGTCAGCTCTTGACGACGGCGCTCAAAAGCCATGCGGCCACTTTTGTGGTTGGGGGAAGCGTACAAGCCTTGAGTGCAGCCTATTTGACTCGTCTCTGCGGCGAGAGCCTGATGACCTATTTTGAGGAACGGGCACTTGCCGGTCAGACGTCAACAGCCGTATCGGTAGAGGCGATTGGGCAAAAAATTCAGACTTTGTTACCCACGACCCAACGCACGGAGTTTTTGCAATCCTTGATTAGCCAGGGGAAGCAAAAGCTGTTCCCACAATCTGCCCCCGCCTTGACTCCAGGCCATTCGCCAGCCCTAGACTTTCCCCCAAAGCCCATGACCACTGTCGTTACTCAGGTCGAAACGGTTTCTTCTGGAGAGCCGGTATAGCCTCTTTTAACCCATCCTTTTTGAGAGTGCACTGTGTCAACCTCGGCAACTAATCGATTTCAGCAGGTGCGTCAGGCCATTCGCCAAAGCGTGCAGCGCTATGCATCGATGTTGCAGCACCCAACCGAGGTTGACCAACAAAGTCAGAAAGCCGCCGTGCAAGACGGCATCAGTGCCCTCAGCGCGCTAGAGGCGCGGTTGGTGCAGCCGGTACTGCGGGTGGCGGTGTTTGGACTCGTGAGTCGGGGTAAATCGGCCGTGATCAACGCGCTAGTCGGCGAAGATATTTTGCCGACCGGGCCGCTGCATGGGGTGACGCGCTGGCCGCGATCGCTCTATTGGCGACCGCAGATTGAGGCCGTTCACGACATCGATGAGTTACCGCAGATTGAGCTGATTGATACGCCTGGTCTGGATGAGGTAGACGGGGAAGCGCGGGGAGCCATGGCCCAAGAGGTGGCGCACCAAGCGGACCTAATTCTGTTTGTGGTGGCGGGCGACATTACCCGCACAGAATATGACGCGCTAGTGGCCCTGCAGGCCGCCCAAAAGCCGCTGTTGCTGGTCTTTAACAAAATTGACCTGTTTCCTGATATTGACCGGCAAGCCATTCACAACGTCCTGACAAATCTTTGGAAATCTACCAGTCGCGATCGCCCGAATGCCGCCCTCGCCGTGGACGAGATTTTAACGGTCGCCGCTGCTCCCGCGCCGCTGCAGGTGCGGGTCGAATGGCCCGACGGCAAGGTCACCTATGAATGGGAAAAGCTGTCGCCCCAGATGGACAGTCTCAAACAAGCGCTGCTGACTATTGCCCGCCAGGATGGCACCGCTCTGATCGCCCTCAATGCTCTGCGGGAGGCTGATTCTTTAGAAGCGGATATGGCTCGCCGCGCGATTGCCCTGCACCATGACCAAGCCGAAGCTCTCATCTGGAAATTTGCTAAATATAAGGCCCTAGTCGTTGCTCTCAATCCGGTGGCAATACTGGACTTGGCAGGTGGCTTTGTCGCTGATTTAGCCATGATTCGCTCCCTGGCTAAACTCTACGGCTTACCCATCACCCAGCACGAAGCCAAGCAACTGTGGCAGGCGATCGCCAAAAGTTCAGGTACGCTCCTGCTGAGCGAAGTGGGTACTGGCCTGCTGTTTGGCACCGGCAAAGGGGCCGCCGCGATTTGGAGCATATTTGACAGCGCTGGCGGCTTTTCGGCCCTGCTCGGCATCATGGCAGCTCAGGCAGGGGCGGCAGGCTACGGCACCTACGCGGTGGGCAAGGCTGCCCAAGTCTATCTAGAGCAGGGCTGCACTTGGGGACCCCATGGCGTCAAAGCCGTGATGCAGAATATCCTCAGCCAAATCGATTCCGATTCCACCGTCTCTCGCCTCCGCCAGGAACTGGAAGCGCAACTTATGGCTAGCAGCCCTCGCTAGAGGCTGGCGCTTCAGCAGACGGCGATGTGATTTTGCTGCATAAATTTATCTCTTCGTTCCGTTGCCAGTCCTTGTCAGGCAACCTATTCAACGAACATCTCGGCTAAGATAGCAAGCAGCATTTTTTGCTTATCTTGACTGATTTGGCCAAGCTTTTTGACCAATCACTTCTTATCTACTGTGCAGATTTGCTCCAAGACAATTTGTCCATTCTTGCCTTGAATATTGACAGACAACACGACTGGGATAATGGGTAATGTTCTAGACCTGTGTTTAGTGTTGCTGGCTGTTACAGAGGACGCAATTTACAGAAAGCACATCCACAGATCTAGCGCACTACCTCCTAAAACCTGCGACAAAACCTTTCCCACATCATTCTGAATTCCAGGGCAGCGCCTTCTACAATGGCTGCATGTCTTTTGCATGCGATCACACTTAAATTCTGTGGCTGATTCAACTCCTCTACTCATGCTCGTTGACGGGCACTCTCTGGCCTTTCGCTCCTACTATGCCCACACCAAAGGGCCTGAGGGCGGACTGCGTACCTCCACCGGCATTCCCACCAGCGTCAGCTATGGTTTCCTCAAGTCCCTACTGGACACGATAGAAGCGGAGCGTCCTCAGTATGCGGCGATCGCTTTTGATCTAGATCAGCCGACTTTTCGCCATGCAATGGCTGACGATTACAAAGAAGGTCGGCCAGAGGCTCCCGAAGACTTTCGAGAAGATGTGATCAATCTGCAAGATTTGCTCCAAACGCTGGGCTTTTGCGTAGTCACCGCGCCTGGCTTTGAGGCGGACGATGTGATTGGGACCCTTTCGACTCTGGGGAAAGCCGAGGGCTATCGCGTCAAAATTCTTAGCGGCGATCAAGACCTGTTCCAGCTTATCGATGAAGAGCAGGGCCTCGTTTCCATGCTGTACCTCAGCAGCGTGTTTGCCAAGGGGCCTGGTAAGGGCAACGCCCGTGAATTTCAGGCCGAGCAGGTTAAGGAAAAGCTTGATATTCTGCCTTCCCAAGTGGTGGACTACAAGGCATTATGTGGTGACACTTCCGATAACATTCCCGGCGTTAAAGGCATCGGTGCCAAAACCGCCGCCAAACTGCTCAACCAATACGGTATCCTCGATGCCATCTATGCCGACCTCGACAACATCAAAGGCGCCACTCAAAAGAAACTGCGGGAAGGCAAAGAGGCCGCTTATCACTCCCAAACAATGGCCCGCATCGTCACCGATGTAAATTTGGATGCGCAGTTAGCCACCTGTCAGCTTACGGGCTTTGATATCGAGGCCGTGACCGCCAAGCTGCAGCGGCTAGAACTGCAGCAATTTATTAATCGCTTACCTTATCTTGAGGCCGCTCTGAAAGGCGAAGCTCGTCCTGAAAAGTTGGCAAAAGCGACTGACGCCGAGCGATCGTCCGACCTGGCAGCAGCATCGGCCCCAACTCCCGCCGCCCAGCCAGTGGAGATTTCGCCTCAGATCATCACCTCTGAAGCAGCCCTCTACGAACTGCTAGACCTGCTGGGAGAAAAGACCGATCCTGTCAATCCTGTGGCCTGGGATACGGAAACGACCTCGCTGACTCCCCGCGATGCCAATCTGGTAGGTATCGGCTGCTGTTGGGGCGATCGCCCTGGCGACTTAGCCTACATTCCCCTGGGCCACAAGACCGGCAGCCAACTGAGTCTCGCCACCGTCCTAGAAGCGCTGCGCCCGATTCTAGAAGGGGACGAGTTCCCCAAAGTGCTGCAAAATGCGAAA
>JBCCNE010000461.1:0-4232 GCA_039026015.1 Cyanobacteria bacterium P01_C01_bin.70
CGTTCCTCAAAATTGAGCCATGTCTTCCCCAGCTTCCGACTCGAGCACCCTGGTGGTAATTCCGGCATTAAATGAAGCGGCCACGGTGGGCACCGTAGTGCAACAACTGCGGTACTTGGGGCTTTCTCGCATTCGCGTGGTAGATAACGGCAGCCGCGATCGCACTCGCGACGTGGCTCTGCAAGCCGGGGCAGAAGTCGTTGAGGAATCGATTAAAGGATATGGTCAAGCCTGCTGGCAAGGTTTACAAGAGGTGGGGCCAGAGGTGGAATGGATTTTGTTCTGCGATGCTGACGGCAGCGACGATCTCACTCAACTTCCCGAGCTGTTAGCCCAGCGAGACGATTACGACTTTATTTTGGGCAATCGGCGGGGCACTGCTGCCGGCCGGCAGCAGTTGACGCCAGTGCAAAATTTTGGCAACTGGCTGGCCTCGACGCTGATTTATTGGGGCTGGGGCTACCAGTATCATGACCTGGGGCCGCTGCGGCTGATCCGCTGGCAGGCGCTACAGGCCATGCAGATGCGCGATCGCGGCTTTGGCTGGACGGTGGAAATGCAGGCCCGTGCTGTGGAATGTGAGCTGCAAATTTGCGAAATTCCAGTTAATTACCGCCCGCGTCAGGGCGGCCAGTCCAAGATTTCTGGAACGCTCAAGGGCAGTTTGCAAGCCGGCGTCATTATTCTCACTACGCTGGCTCAGCTCTATGGCCGAACGCTGATTCCCCAACGATTTCCGAGGAACGGCCCTCGAGGCAACGCGGCCGTGGAGGCAGACCGCCCCAAGCGACCCTGGTGGGGTTTAGAGTCGATCATTCTATGCCTCAGTGCCGGTTTCTTAATCTGGGGAACGGTGTGGTGCCTGCCCCACGGGGATTTCTTGAACGCGCCCACTGCGGTACCGCAATTCTGGCGTGGCATTGCAGTGATGAGCGTAGGTTTTGTGCTGTCTTGGTGGGTGCGATCGCTCTCAGCCATTTGGTTTTGGAGCGTCACAATCGCCACCCGAGCGCTGTTCCTTGCCATGCATCCAGGGGATGATATTTGGCGCTACCTTTGGGAAGGGTGGCTGCAGACCCAGGGCTTTAGCCCCTACGACTATGCTCCCAATGCCGACATTTTGATGCCGTTGAGAACGGACTGGTGGGGCAACATTAATCATCCCGAGGTGTCGGCGATCTATCCCCCCGTCGCCCAATGGGGCTTTCGACTACTGGCGGCAATCACCCCGTCAGTGCTCCTATTTAAGCTGGCCTTCACAGCGGCCGATTTAGGCATCTGCTGGCTGCTAAGTCGGCGCTTTGGCTTCGTCGCCACCCTGCTCTACGCCTGGAATCCCCTAATAATTTATAACTTTGCCGGCGGCGGCCATTACGATAGCTGGTTTTTGCTGCCCCTAGTCGCAGCGTGGCTGTGGTTCGAGCGGCCCTATGCGCGATCGCTCACGACCATGCCACCAGTGCTCCACTGGGTCGGCAGCGCCTCCCTATTGGGCCTCAGCATCGCCGTCAAGTGGATGTCCTTGCCGGTGCTCAGCTTTCTGGCTTGGCATAGTCTAAACCGAAGGCACTGGCGACTAGCGCTGTTGACCATTCTCGCAGGCGTCTCACCGTTTGTGATGAGTGCCCTACCGTTTTGTAATCTGTCAGCCTGTCCCCTGATTCCCACCAGTTCAACCTTTGTCAGCTACGGTCGCAGCGCCGAGTTTATGCCCTATTTCATCGCCCAAATATGGGATGGGTCACGTCAAGCTAACTGGCCCTATGCCCTACCGCTCGGCCTGTGGATGGCCGGGCTGCTATGGCGCACAAAGCAGCTGGGACGCTTCACCGAGGGCTATTTGGTGGGGCTGTTACTGCTGTCGCCCATTGTTCACGGCTGGTACTTTACTTGGCTCGTTCCCTTTGCCGTAGCCACCCGTAATTGGGGCACGCGCCTTGTCAGCCTGTCGGCCTTTGTCTATTTCGCCCTGCCCCATCGCATTGCCCTGGGGGACACCAGCTGGCTGCTGACCAGGGCTGAGCGCTGGAGCCTTTGGCTGCCACTTATTTTGGGTCTGCTGTGGACATCAGTTTCTTATCACGCTCTCAGAGCAAATTCAGATTCACTGCGTTTTATGGAAAGCAACGAGAATTGTTCTCAACCTTAATACAGCGTTTCTGCAACTAGTCAGGTGTCCAAACCGCCGTAAAAGCTTTGCTGATCGGCGAGGGCACCTCACCAGACCAAGAAATCTGTAGGAATTCCGCTAGTGCAGGCTTCCAAAGCCCTTGCGATTAATGAGGCTGGCTGCCACAGCCGACAATCGTAAGGAATTTAGGAGGAATGCCCGAGTTCTGTTTAAGCCGTAAATTTCTGTCGAACATTGCTGGAGGTCATTAACGATGAAACGCACGATTGCAACGATATCTTTGTTGTCTGTACTGGCGGGGGGCTGCTCGGTCGCGAACTTGACCGCCCCAGCTGACCTGGAAGCCATCGCCTCAGCCGCCGATATTGACATTGACCAGCAGTATGAAATTTACAGTGAAGTGCTAGCAACTTATGTTGATGACAGCGGCTACGTCGATTACGTCGGTCTGCAGCAAAATCGCCAGCAGTTAGATGAGTTTTTGGCAGCCATGGCCCTGGTCAGTGATGAAACCTACGCCAGTTGGTCAGAAGCAGATCAGATTGCCTTTTGGATCAATGCCTATAACGCCTTCACTTTGGTTTCTATCATCAACCAAGAGCCTATCAAAGCGAGCATCAAAGACATTACTGGGGTATGGCGCTTCAATGAACATGCGGTGCAGGGCAAATCCATCACCCTCGACCACATGGAGCATCAAATTTTGCGAGTTGATTTCAATGAGCCGCGTCTACACGCCGCGATCGTCTGCGCGGCCGTGAGCTGTCCTCCATTGCGCAGCGAGCCCTTCACCGGGGAAGCGCTGGATAAACAGCTCGACGATCAGGTGGAAATGTTTTTAGCCAAGACGGACGGACTGGAAATTGATCAGTCCACAGGCGTGGTGTATTTGTCCAAAATTTTTGATTGGTTTGGTGATGACTGGAATGCCACGTACGAAACTGACGACGGCTTCGCCGGCAGCACTGCTCAGAAATCCGTGTTGAATTTTGTCAGCAACTACGTCTCTGCTGAAGAAGCCGCTTATTTGCAAGCAGGGAACTACGATGTCCGCTACTTTAATTATGACTGGTCGTTGAACGATCAGTCATAACCCCTATGGGGCAAAAATGAGTTGGGCAAGGGACGACAATTTCTGATACGAGCTGCACTCACCTTAAAGACCCGGAGTTTTTAGGATGGCCTTCGTTGCCTTTGAAGAGTAGACGCTATCAAAATTTGAGCTAACCAATATGAATCTGCTCAAGGCTACGATTGCTGATGTTGACGCAGTTCAATTCGGATTTACAGCGTCTCTGAAGCTAGGGCGCATCATCAATTAATGCTAGAAACCTTGTGGAATCAGCATTATCGCGCCCTTCCAACCTCCTAGGCTAGAGGCGGAGACCCTGGCGGCCGAAGCATTGAGTAGCTAAATGCTGACAGCTCCTAGTAGGGTGCACAGATAACTAAAGCCTTCTGTGCTTTCATGGCTCTAGCCAGTTAGGTTAGACACCTAGTACCGTTTTGGTACTTAGCGCATAACCAAATGGCTGGCCGTCTTGTCCTCACGGAACTAGCGACGGCCATATTCCACCAGGCAAGGAAATGCTGTATGCGACTTTTAGCGCGATTGCTCAACTCATCCCCGCCTTCACCGATGGCCTGCCCTGACGGACTCGTTCTATTTACTCGCTATCCTGAAGCCGGTAAGACCAAAACTCGGCTGATTCCCCATCTGGGGGCGCGGGAGGCCGCAGCACTGCAGCGGCGGATGACTGAACACATCATTAACAACCTCCAAACGTGGCAAAGTCAATCGGCTGCCGCGATCGAAGTTCACTTTGCGGGGGGGACTTTGTCGTCAATGCAGCGATGGTTGGGCGCGGGTTTAACCTATCAGTCCCAAACTGAGGGAGAGTTGGGGCAGCGCTTGCAGTATGTGTTTCGTCAGGGGCTGCAAAAGTTTCAGCGACTGGTGGTGATTGGTGCTGACTGTCCCAGCATTACCCCTGATCATTTAAAGACGGCTTTTCAACGCTTGCAAAGCCACGATGTGGTGGTCGGGCCTGCAAACGATGGCGGCTACTATCTCATTGGTCTGAGCCAGGCTTGTCCCGAC
>JBCCNE010000462.1:0-4219 GCA_039026015.1 Cyanobacteria bacterium P01_C01_bin.70
GCCACCCTGGCTCTAACTGACGAGAGCGCCGCCGAACAGTTTAGTCCCGCTGAGGGCATTGCCTTGGTGCAGGTAACGACCCTGCCCGATGGTGACGTGCAGTTGGCAATTACGGGCACCGATGCTCCGCCCGCAGCTCAGATCAATGCTCAAGCTAATAATTTAGTCTTTAGTGTGTTGCCAGGTATTGCCTCAGCTGTGACGAGTGATCCGGAGGCGATTCGGGTGGTCGTCACAGCTACTCGGACAGAAGAAGAAATCACTGATGTGCCCCGCACAGTTCGGGTAATTGAGCGAGAAGAAATTGAGCAGCAGCTAGAATTCACCACTAACTTAAACACTGTTTTAGGGCAGCTACTGCCGGGCTTTTCGCCGCCGCCGCTGCGGGATGGTGCCCGTGGCTTTACCCTACGAGGTCGCGGGGTTCAGGTTCTGGTGGATGGCATTCCCCAGAATCCCAATGCGTTTAGCAATGGTGAATTAGATACGTTTTCCCTGGATTCTTTAGAGCGGATTGAGGTGGTCCCCGGAGCCAGCGCCCTTTATGGGGACGGAGCCGCTGGTGGCACGATTAACCTGATTACAAGGGCTCCACTTGAGGAAGCAGGAGTCCTTTATAACGTCAATGTTGGTGCTAGCTTACCGTTGACTAATCTGTCTACCGACGCTGGTTTTAGCTACTCAGGCGGCATTGATATCGCTGGCTCAGACGGGAGGTCTGATGGCCGCATATCCCTCAACTATGATGAGGTGAATGCGAGCTTCGATGCTGACGGAAATCGGATTATTCCAGTATCGGGCCTGAATGAGTTTGATCGCTTGGCGCTGCTAGTCAAGGTTGGGCATGATTTTGATGAAAATCAGCGCATAGGCCTAACCTATGGCTTTTACAGAGATACTCCTGACACCGAATTTGGGTCAGATACGTCTATTTTTGAAATCCCAGGGACGCAAATTGCGCGACCCATATTCATTGGCGATTTCGATTATGAACGAAGCCCTGGGAGAATTACGAATGTCGTTAATCTGACTTATCGCAATACCGACATATTTGGCTCTCAGTTAGACGCTCAGGTTTATTTCAACAACTTTGAAGATGTCGCTACCTTTGGTGATATTAGAGATAGAACAGATCTGCCAGATTTATTTCCCGACCTCTTTCAGAACTTCTTTGAGCTCACGGAGATCGGCACACGGGTACAGGTGGATACGCCCTTGGGTGATACGGCTAACTTACTGTGGGGCATAGACTATTCCCAAGAAGACAACCAGGGTTCGGCCGCTGTTTTAGATATTCCAGCCTTTGACGCTAATCGTGAACTCAATATTGTTGAAGAGTTCACCACTATTGACTACGAATTAGAAAATTTAGGGCTGTTTGCCCAGGCCCGCTGGGATATTACCGACCAGTTCCAGATTAGCGGCGGTTTGCGTTACGACGACATTAGCTTTGATGCCAATGATTTCATAGCGGTCTTTGTCCGTGAAGACGAACTACCTCGCGAACGACAGGGCGGCAGCGGTGGCTTCGATGATGTTTCATTTAACGCGGGTCTGCTCTATCGACCGATTCCAGAGGTCGGGCTGTTTGCCAATTTCTCTCAAGGATTCTCCGTTCCCAATGTCCTCAGAGGCTTAGACAATGGGCCTACCTTTAATCCCGATAACATCCAGTTGGAACCCATAACGGTCGATAACTATGAGATTGGCGTGCGGGCCGAGTTTGACACGATTCAAGCCAGCATTGCCGGGTTTTACAGCGAATCAGATTTAGGCGCTTCTTTGCGCTTTGACTCTGACACTGGCCTCACGACGTTGGATCGAGCACCTCAGCGTAACTATGGTGTAGAAGTTGCCGTTGACTGGCAGCCCAGCGATTTTTGGCGGTTAGGAGGAAACTTTACCTGGTCGGAAGGGGAAAATGATCGTAATGATGATGGCGATTTTGAGCCGTTGACGTCTCTGAGCGTGCCTCCTATCAAGGTGGGGCTGTACGTGGAAAACAGAACGACTCCCCGCTGGAGCAATCGGCTGCAACTGCTGTTTGTGGGCGATCGCGATCGCGCCTTTGATGAGGGCGTAGACCGCTTCGAGGTTGAGAGCTATTTCTCTTTAGACCTTCTGAGCACCTTAAAGATAGGGTCTTCGGGTCGGCTGACTCTGGGCCTAGAGAACTTGCTAAATAGTGATGATCTAGTGCTAAATTCCCAAGAGCGCGTGAGTGTTTTTGAAGATCGACGCTTTGCCAGACCGGGCATCACGGCCAGCTTGCGCTATTCTGTCGAGTTTTAAAGATGACCAGCAGCTTTCGTCACGAGTTAATCGGCATATTGGTTGGTGGTTTGTTGGTAGGCTGCCAGCCCGATGTCCCGTCCCCGGATGCTTCTGATGTGCCCATGCGCTCTATTGAGCATGCCATGGGCACGACTCAGATTCCGGTTTCGCCGCAGCGGGTTGTGGTTTTAGACTCTGCTCCTTTGGCAAATGCCTTTGCTCTGGACATTATCCCCATCGGCAGACCAGAATCTGCAGACGCCCCCTTTTATCCAGAGGACAATAAAACCATCACATCTATAGGGATAGGCAGGCAACCTAATCTGGAAACGGTACTCAGCCTGAGACCAGATCTGATTTTAGGATCAATGGTTACAGAGGAGGGCTTTTACCAAAACCTGTCGCGCATTGCCCCCACCGTATATACCGAAGATAACGGACGCTATGGTCATTGGCAGAAACACTTTTTACTTCACGCAGATGCCTTAGGGCAGGTAGAAAAAGCATCAGAGCTGTTGGCGGCTTACCAACAGCGTGTGGATATGCTCAAGTCTAAGCTGAGTCCATCACCCCAGACCCTAACAGCATCGGTTATTTTTAATTGGCCTGGTGGTACCTCCGCCTACACGACCAGCAGTTTCCCAGGAGCGGTCCTGCAGGATCTGGGCTTTAAGCGTAATCCAGCCCAGGACACTAGCGAGAATTATGCTATCCATCCATCCAAAGAAGAGCTAGCTGCCATTGACGGCGATATTATTTTTCTAGCTTACAATTCACGCAATGAAGGAAGCATTGCCAAAGCAGAGTTTGTCAGCAATCCCCTATGGTCAACGCTCAATGCGGTCGAACGGGGCATCGTGTGTGAAGTCAGCAGTGCGATTTGGGCGGGTGGTCGCAGCATTTTAGCGGCTAACCAGATTTTGACTGATGTCGAAGCTTGCCTGGCGTCGGAGATAGAGGCCACTGAAACTGGTGAATGATTTAGATATGGCTAAAGTGAGCAGCAGCAAATGAACCATAACGAAGCACAAAGCTTTGTCCCGTTTGCTCTGCTATTTTGTCAGACCGTGCATCAATGGAGAGACTTAACAATTACGCGATCGCCTTGATAGTGACATTGCCACCCTCTATCGCCCGAATGTGAAAATCATAGCCATGCAGCAGACTTATCCCAACTAACGGATCGGTTTCTGCTTCATTCACAGGAATGTTCCGGTACTGACCATCCCAGCAGCATAAACTTCAAAAACGGCTTCGCTGCCATCGCCCAATGTCCCACGATCAACAACCGTCCAGGGCAAATTCAGAGTCTCAATATCAATGGCCACAATTTTGCCGTGATTCCCTGCCTCGACCTGAGGACGTATCTGAGTTTGATAGATTTCATCCCCGCGTCGAGCAAACTCGTCGTGGTTGTAACGGGGTTGTCGAACTGTCATGAGATTGTCCTCATTTCAACTCTATTTGCTTATTCTCAGTAGATCACAAAGGCCCCAGAAAACGGGGTAGGTTCAAGGCAGAATCAAGAAAATTGCCATGCCCCTATCCCCGTCTCCATTATCGACAGAACCAGCGCTGACCGATGAGCAAACCTTGACCACCGCAGTCAACTGCCGCAGTCAACTGCCTGAGTGAACACCTCGACCTGGAAACTCACGGTGCAGTCAGTCACCGCACCGTGTTCGAAGTGATGCTCTGGGCAGCGAGTCACTGTGCCAGCATCGAACCTGCGAGTCAGATGCTAGAAGGGGTGCCGAGCGGCAATGGGCGGCGCTATCCCCTCCACGAGTTTGAGGACATGGCGAGTTTGGAAGCACAGCTCAATCAAGCATTGCAAGCGCAGGTGCCCAGTCAAATCACAAACCGCCGTCAGCGGTTAGCCATCGATCTACATCTGATTCCTTACTATGGCGAACCGCATGAGGAGGAAAGACCATACCTCTAC
>JBCCNE010000463.1:0-4215 GCA_039026015.1 Cyanobacteria bacterium P01_C01_bin.70
CACCCCTCAATTTTTGGGGCAACCCCAATTAGAAAGTCTCCCAGATTTCTATCCTTTACGCAAAAGTTGCTGTGTCGTATACATGTCAAGGATTTCACCATTAGATGACAGAAGCAAAAATGTGTCGCTACCCGACTCGACCGATGCCAGAAGCTTGAGCACGACTCACAGATCTCGCCTTCTGCGAGGTCCAGAACGGCAGATTCGTCCTGGTCGATGGGGGTCTGGGGGCAAAGCGAAATTGCCCCCAGTAGACAGCCTCAACGGAGCCCTTATATTCGCCTTGCAAGCCGCTGCAAACGACCGCTAAAAGCCTTGCTAGCTAGAGCTTTGACTAATACACAGCAAAACTGGGGGATTTAAAGGGGTGAGATCGTTAGCAACCGTTAACTCGAAACTTATGTGTAAGCAGCAGCCTTGCCAGGAAAGATCAGGCGAAGTTTTACACTCCGCGAAACCCCAGGATCAACAACGGTGGCGAATACATCGTGACATTAACGGTTTTAGAGTCCGCCATGGCGACAGCCCACCGCTCCCAATCCCCCAGCTCTAATTTTTCCTCTTTTCTTCTCTGTCCACTGACCATCGACCTTATCACCCATGGTTCGACCCTTTTTCACTAACCTCCGCTTACTCGCCCTAACGATTATCCTGCTGCTGGGATGGGGGCTGTCCTCTTATCAGTCTCTGCCGCGCCAGGAAGATCCTCAACTGGTCTCCCGTGTCGCGGTCATTACAACCGCTTTTCCAGGGGCTAGTGCCGAGCGGGTAGAAGCCCTAGTGACCACAGTTCTGGAGGAAGAACTTGCCGAAATTGAAGAAATCAGCGTGATTGAGTCAGACTCGCGGGTGGGTTTCTCAACCCTATCGGTGGAATTGTCGGAATCTATCGATGATGCTCAGCCCATCTGGTCTAAAGTACGCGATGAGATGGAGGATGCCACCATCCAATTTCCCTCCGGCGTTGCCGAACCGGAGCTATCGGAGGTGCTGATTAAAGCCTATACCCTGGTCGCTGCCCTAACTTGGAACTTGCCCGAAAATCCTAACTACGCCGTGCTGCGTCGCTACGTAGAAGAACTGGGCGTCACCATGCGGGGGTTAGATGGCACTGAAGAAGTCGATTTCTTTGGCAATCCGGACGAAGAAATTTTAGTGGAAGTGAATGCGCCGGAACTGGTCGGCGTTGGACTATCCCCTCAGGAATTGGCGAATCAAATCAGCCTGAATGATGCCAAAGCCAGTGCTGGACAGCTACGGACGGCGGCAGAGACGTTCGCCATCGAGGTAGAAAGCGAACTGGAAACCACAGAACAGATTCGCCAGATCCCCATACAGACGAACAGCGGTCAGTTCACTCGGCTAAGCGATATCGCCAGCGTCAGTCGGGGCATCCGCGAGCCCTTGAGCGACCAAGCGATTGTCGGAGGCCAACCGGCGATGGTGCTGGGGGTAATGATGCAGTCTGGCTTGCGCATTGATCAGTGGGCGACGGCGGCCCGAGCCGCAGTGAATGATTTTCGCGATCGCCTGCCAGCAGGCCTAGAGCTGGACATTATCTTTGACCAAAGTGGTTATGTCGAAAGCCGGATCAGTACGCTGATGCTCAACTTATTGTTGGGGGCGTTGCTGGTCTTTGGCGTCACCCTAATGGCGATGGGGTGGCGCTCGGCGCTGGTGGTCGGCACGGCCCTGCCGTTTACGATTTTTGCCGTCTTTGGCTGGATGGCGGTGCTTGGTGTGCCGATCCATCAGATGTCGGTAACCGGATTAATTATTGCTCTGGGACTGCTGATTGATAACGCGATCGTGGTCGTCGATGAAATTCAGGCCGATATTCAGCACGGAGCCGAGCCGCTCCCTGCCGCAACCAAAACCGTGAACTATCTGAAGGTGCCCCTGCTGGCCTCTACCGCAACGACGGTACTGACCTTTTTGCCGATTTACCTGCTACCCGGTTCCGCCGGAGAATTTGTCGGCACGATAGCGCTGGGGGTGATCTTGGCCATCCTTTCCTCATTGGCCCTGTCGCTAACGGTGATTGCGGCACTGGCCGCCCGAGGATTGGGCCGCAACCCAATGGCTCATTCGCGCCGACAGAATTCGACCCCGGGCATTAAGGGCAGAGTTCAGCGCTTTCTCACTAAACCAGGGGCCTGGTGGAATGAGGGGATATCGCTGCCGCGTCTGGCCCACCTCTATCGCTGGTCGATTGGGCGGACCGTAGCCCGACCGCTGCTGGCGATCGCCCTCACCCTGGCCATTCCGCTGATCGGCTTTATTACCGCCGGAACTCTGGAAAATCAGTTTTTTCCGCTGCTTGATCGTGACCAGTTTCAGATTGAAATGGAGTTTGCGTCCCAGACGTCCATTGAGCAAACGCGGGAACAGGTGCTTCAGGCTCGCGACGTGCTTCTCCAGCATGAGAATGTGCAGGCTGTGCACTGGTTTATCGGAGAGAGTGCCCCCCGCTTTTACTACAACCTCCAGGGCGATCGCGAGAACCAACCCTACTACGCTCAGGCCATGGTGCAGCTCAAGTCCGAAGATGGCCTAGAACCGCTGGTGCAAACCGTCCAAGCTGAGCTCAGCGACTTATTTCCAGCCACCCGTGTTATCGTGCAAAAATTCCAGCAGGGGCCGCCCTTTGATGCTCCAGTCGAGATGCGAATTTATGGTCCCAATCTGGATGAACTGCGCCGTTTAGGCATGACAGTCCGGGAAATGATGACGACGATTCCCGATGTGATTCAAGTGCGGGATGACTTGACGGAAGGCCAGCCCAAGCTGGGTCTAGCTCTAGACGATGAGCAGGTGCGCCAAGCTGGATTGACGAATACGGAGATTGCCCAGCAGCTCAATGCCTACTCTGAAGGCATTACCGGTGGGGCCATCTTAGAGTCCACTGAAAATTTGCCGGTGCGGGTACGGCTAAACAATCGCGATCGCGCCAGCCTCGACGCCCTCGCCTCCTTAGATTTGCGGCCTTCACAAGTGCTCGATCGCGACTTTCGGGCGGCCTCGGCGCTAGGCGAGTTTGAATTGATGCCTCAGCTCGCCAGCATTGCTCGCCGCAATGAACAGCGGGTGAACACAGTGCAAGCCTTCATTGCGGCTGGCGTCTTGCCTAGCACGGTGCTCACCGCTCTTCAAGAACGCCTGCAAGCAGCCGACTTTCAGCTACCGCCAGGCTATCGCTACGAGTTCGGTGGCGAATACGAAGAGCAAAACACGGCAATGGGTAACCTCCTGCTGTTTGTGCCCATCCTCATACTCGGCATGTTGACTGCCCTGGTGCTGGCCCTAGGCTCCTTTCGGCAGGCCGGCATTATGGCAGTGGTGGCGGTTGGCTCCATTGGCATGGCGCTGGTGTCTCTCAAAGTGTTCGGCTCAGTACTCGGGTTTATGGCAATTGTCGGAACCATGGGCCTAATTGGCATTGCCATCAATGACTCCATTGTCATCCTCACAGCTCTCAATGAAGACCCTGACGCCAGTCAAGGCGATCCGCGAGCGGCGCAGAAAGTGGTGCTGCGGGCAACACGCCACGTGCTCACGACGACGGCGACGACGATTACCGGCTTCGTACCACTACTGCTCGATGGCGATCCCTTTTGGCGTCCCCTGGCGATCGCGATCGCGGGCGGCATTTCAGGCGCCACCTTCCTCGCCCTTTATTTTGTGCCTGCCGCTTACATGCTGATCAAACGAGGCCAATCCAAGCCCAATCGTCAGCCGATAATAAGTCAGCCGGAGGGCCAGCTGCTAGAGCGCTTTACGCCCTAACGTTATGGACTATAAGAAAGCTAGAACCGGCGAGTAGCGCTCATCGTTTAACGACGGCTAGTGACAACTGCCGCAGACCACTACCGTTTATGTTCTGGGCTGTTGAAATCTGATTTACACCCGGCATCCCAGACATCGGGTTGATTACCGTGAGCGGGCATGCCGCCATTGTCCTTCAATAGCCTGGCCATATGCATACAGTTCCAAGCCAAGAAGGTTGTGTTGCGGTTCGTGAAATCATTTTCTAGACCGCCAGAGCCACGGTCTAAATAGGATGGGCCCGGTCCCACTTCTCCCAGCCAGCCAGCATCAGCTTGGGGAGGAATGGTGTAGCCAATATGAGATAGAGAAAACAAAATATTCATGGCACAGTGCTTAATTCCATCTTCGTTGCCAGTAATTAAAGTCGCTCCCACCTTGCCGTAATCA
>JBCCNE010000464.1:0-4215 GCA_039026015.1 Cyanobacteria bacterium P01_C01_bin.70
GATATCTTTTGGCTGATTGAATTTGCCCAAAGCAGTCTGCCCAAAGACCTGAAGCCAAAGCGCGCGATTTATGCCGCAGCGGGCATTCCCGAATATTGGATCGTAAATCTCCAGGCGCGGCGGGTGGTGGTGCTCCGCGACCTAGCAGCGGGAGACTATCAGAGCCAGCAAACGATACAGAGCGGCACCGTTGCACCGCAAGCGTTTCCTGATGTGGCGGTGTCAATTTCGCAGCTGTTGGGGCGATCACCCGATTGACGTGGGCACTGCCAAGAAAAGAAGCTTTACTGCCCGTAGAAAGCCGAAAATCTAGAGTCCATTGCTAATACATTCGAGTTTGCGGTAATCGTTAAAATGGGCGAAACACAAGTGATTACCCATGTCTGACATCAGCATTTCCTTACCAGAAGATTTGCAAGTCTACGTGAAAGAGCAGATCACAAGAGCGGGCTACGGGTCGGCTAGTGAGTATTTTTTGAAATTGGTAGAGCGCGATCGCCAGCGCGGGCAAGCCAAGGAAACGCTCGATAGTTTGCTGTTAGAAGGGATTGATAGCGTGGAGCGTCAGGCAGGCATTAAGGCAACGGACGATTGGTGGGAACAGGAAAGACGTAACTTAATTACAAAGCATCGAGGGTAGTTAACCCAATGCACAAAATTATTGATGCTAAGTCAGCCTTGCAATGGACTCTGAAAACATTGAGTGAGTGAGCTATAAAAGAAGCGGTTTAGCTGTGTTGGGAAGGCCAAGGCGATGGAACCGATAGCCAGTGCCAGTGCGATCGTGGGGATGATGAATGTCATCGCCAATCAAGCTCCCAAAGGAATAGGCTTTGTTGGCAAAAACATCAAAGACGCTTACACGGGCGTGCAGGCCGAACAGGCCAAGCTGACAGCGGCGCAAAACTACGTGCGACGGTACGACCAGCGCCATTGCCAGGTTAAAGTGATGCCAGGGCTGATGAAAGAACCCCTGCCCTTGGAAGAAATTTACACCGCCGTCAAGCTGCTGGATGACCAAAGCATCCGCTACTTTATTGGGTTGGACGATCTGGAAGAAACCTATCGCGCTAAGGGACTGCGCAGCTTTGGTCGCGGCGAGGGAGAGCGGCAGGACGGCATGGTGGTCGCCAATGCCGAACAATATTTGATGGTGCTGGGCGGGCCGGGTATCGGCAAATCGACCTTCTTGCGGAAGATTGGGTTGGAAGCGCTCAAGCCTCAGTCAGACGAGACGAAGCAGATTCAACGCGACTGCATTCCTGTATTGATTGAGCTAAAGGAATTTCGTGACGACACCGTTGACCTAAAGCAAAAGATTGCCGACGAGTTTGACACCTGCGGCTTTCCCGAAGCGGAGGCGTTTACTGAGGCGTCGTTGGCCCAGGGCAAGCTGCTGGTGCTGCTAGATGGACTGGACGAAGTGCCCACCCGCAACCTGAATACCGTCATCAAACACATTGAAGATTTCGTCGATGCCCATGACCAAAACGCCTTCGTCGCCTCCTGCCGCATCGCCGCCTATCGCAGCAGCCAGGGCACGTTCTTCAACCGCTTTACCGATGTGACGCTGGCGGAATTTGACGATGAGCAAATCGAACAGTTTATTCGCCGCTGGTTTTGCTCCCAGCTTGACCGAGAAGCCGGCACCGCTGACCGCTACTGGGATCTGCTGCAAAAGGACGAGCACAAAGCCACCAAAGAACTGGCTCAAACGCCGCTGCTGCTGACGTTTCTCTGTTTGGTCTACGACCGCGAGCAAACCCTACCGGCGCAGCGCAGCACCCTATACGGCAAAGCCCTGAACATTTTGCTGTCGGAGTGGGCCGCCCAAAAGCGCCTAGAGCAAGACCCGATTTACGAGGGCTTTCATCCCGATTTGGAGAAGGTGCTGCTGGCGGAAATCGCCTACGAAAGCTTCAAAAACGACCAGCTTTTCTTTCTGAAAGATGATTTGACTCGCCGCATCACCGAATTTTTGGCCGACACGCTAGATGCTCCCAGGCATTTGGATGGGGCAAAGGTGTTGGAGGCGATTGAAAAGCAACAGGGCATCCTCGTCGAGCGGGCCACCGACATCTACTCCTTTTCGCACTTGACCCTCCAGGAATATCTCACCGCCTTTCATATCATCGAGGAACGTCTAGAAAGCGAATTAGTTGAACAACATCTGACTAACGAACGTTGGCGCGAAGTCTTCTTGTTAGCGACAGGTCTCAGTGGTAATCGAGGAGTTCAAATATTGAAAACCCTTGAAACCAGTGTCCACGAAATTATTGCAAGCTATCCAAAGTTATGTAAAATCATTGACTGGACAACTTTTATAATTAAATCTTCTTGTCAGAAATATAGTGCAATTGCTCAAAAAGCTGCCGCGTTAGCAATAGCTCTAGAGAGCATCAATTATCCGAACTATATAGATGATAGCGGCATACTTATTGGAGATAATATATTTAATGATCTTCAAAGCATAATGAATTTAACTTGTAGGGAAAAGAATTTTCATTATACGGTCATTACCTTAACAACGGTTGCCAGCTTTATTCGAAGTTTTAATAATATTGAAAAATTCGACAAATTTACATTCCAAATCGAGCCCTCTAGTGATTCAGCTTCCAACATGTCGTTGACTACCAGAGCCATGTCTGGGCAAGGTATATATGACTTAGCAGCGATATCAGATATATTCAAAGGCGAAAAAATTGCAGGATTAAATGAACAGCTTATATACTTTTCTGATAGAGGTTGGAATGAGTATACTTCCACCGAGAAAAATCAAAAATGGGCTAAAGATCTAAAAGAAGTTTGGTTTAATAAATTTGAGTTTAAAGAAGCGAATATCTTCCCGAAAACTGAGAGTTTTTGGGCATTGGCAAACGAGGAAGTCTGGGCACTGATGGAGTATCTTTACGCCATCGAGTTGCTGATCCGCTGCAAAGATTCTGCTGTTCGTATTCCTAAGCATGCGTGGGCTGAGCTTGAGGCGCAGTTACTCACGGTATAGCCACTTCAAATTCAAAATGTAAAATTCTGAATTCAGGAGAAAGAAGAATATGCAACAGGTCGTTGAAGCAATTTATGAAAATGGGGTTTTGCGTCCCTTAAAGACATTAGAGTTATCAGAGGGGCAAGAGGTTCAACTCACCATTCGCGATAAAGCAGCGATTGAACCTAATGAAATGCTGCAATTAGCGGCTGAGGTTTACGAAGGTCTCTCAGAAGAGGATATTCAGGAAGTTGAAGCGATTGCTTGCGATCGGTCCCACTTCTTTGAGCCTTCAATCGAATCATGAGCGAAACACCTTTGCTGATAGACACAGACATACTTTCCGCCATTATTCGTAGAAATCCAATAGTGACTCCAAAAGCGGAAGCTTATCTAAGAAATCATCAGCAGTTCACCTTCTCAATCATTACTCAATACGAGATTATACGGGGTCTGAAGGCCAAGAATGCAACGAAGCAATTGGCTACGTTCATGCGCTTCTGCTCTGCAAATGTCATTCTGTCATTAACCAACGAGGCGATTCTCAAAGCATCCGACATATACGCATACTTGAGACAACAGGGAGAGTTGATCGGGGATGCAGATATTCTGATTGCCGCAACTGCCTTGGTTAACCGTTTGGCAGTATCGACAAACAATACTAACCACTTTCAAAGAATCCCAGATATTGTGATCCAAAACTGGCTACAAGAAGATCCGTAGAGAAATCTGTTGTTTGTGCTGGGCATCAACGGCAAGTACTAAAAGTCACATACGGGCCGTGTTTCTATTAGGCTAACCTAAGACAAAGACCTCACGGGTGATTGACGCTTTATCAACTTGGCCAATCAGCATCACTAGAGCAACGGCATATGGTTACTCTCGGCATTACCAAGGCCATTACCAACCTTAATGAGGCGCACGCCAAGCTTGGCATTGTGCCCAGTCCAGCGGCTGACTTTTTTGCCGAGTGGAGAGCGCCGCTACCGACGCTGACGGCAGCCCAAATCGCCGTCCTCGATCGCCTCAAGCAGCGATATTTGACCTATGCCGATAGCGGCGCGATTACTGAAGGCACGGTCAATTTAATTTTGCTCGCCCCCCTGCTGGAAACCTTAGGGCTAATGGATCAGCCTTACCAAGTCCGGGGTGAAAAGTATGTACGCTTCGAGCTGGAAGACGGCGACACGACTTTAGAGGGGCTGATTGATGCCCTATTAATTGCTGAA
>JBCCNE010000465.1:0-4201 GCA_039026015.1 Cyanobacteria bacterium P01_C01_bin.70
GTTACAGCCCTGCTCATTAACATCATTGAGGCAGCCGGGGCGGCGGGATAGATGGGCCGCTCCTGCGCGGTGAGGCGGGCAAGTTGACTGGGACTGGTTGCGTTGAAGATCGCCTGGGTGGTGCCGGTGTGGTCTGAGGGGTGGATGATTCGTCTGCCGGAGAGGATGGGGGAACGACGGTGGCAATGGTGACCGATCGCTGCACCTGTCGGCCT
The DNA here is from genome assembly GCA_039026015.1 of Cyanobacteria bacterium P01_C01_bin.70. Lineage (GTDB taxonomy): Bacteria > Cyanobacteriota > Cyanobacteriia > Phormidesmidales > Phormidesmidaceae > Halomicronema. Next base: position 216 of record JBCCNE010000465.1, read on the forward strand.
TCGCCATCAGTTACGCGCAGAGTCAGGGTTTCCGACTGTTCACCGGGGCCGAGTTCGTAGGTGAGCACCGCTTCGGCGGGCACCGTGCCGGGGGAGGGCAGTAACTCTACTTTGAGGTCAGTGCCCGTGACCTTCCACGCAAGTCGAATATTGCGGGAGGCACCATCGGTTGGCAGCTCAGCGGTGTATTTGGGGGGGGCGTTGGCGCCATCAATATGGAAGAACTGCACCTGCGGACCAGCCGCCGTGCTGCCATTAATATCAATAAGCTCTGACTTGACTGTTTCAACGGGCTGTCCAGAGTTATTGGTGGGAATCACCGCTAGCTCAAACTGGTATTGGCCGGGCTGAGCAAACTCCAGAGGCACGCCCTGACAGGAAAGCTGCTGGGCAGTGGCTTGACACACGTCCTTGAGCGCGGGGGGGATGCCACCGGCAAACGTGAACTGCTGTGGCGGCACCCCGACTCGACCATCGGGCGATCGCCCAATCACCTGCACGGCCTGTAGGCGAGCTGGATGCTCAATTTCCCAATTCAGCTGAATCGGGGCCGGATTAGCGGCGTCATAGGTGAAGCGATCGGTCGTAAAGGCCAATACTTTGGGCGCTGCCGGCGCTACCAGCACTAGCGGCTCCGTTGCCGCCTTAACGACGGTCCCGACCGGATCGTCTGGGTCAATACCGTAGGTGGCCGCCAGCTCAAACACGTATTCTCCGGCCTGCACGGCGGCCGGAAATCGTTGGCAAACGATGGCTTGAGCCGTCACTTGACAAAACGGTTCTAAACTTTCTGGTAGCCCCTCGGCCAGCGACCAAGATAAGGTGGGTAAGTCGCGACTTTTATCGGCTGATTGGCCGACTAGCTCCAGAGTATCAATCTGCTGGGGATGAAAAATTTGCCAGGTGAGCGTCCATATCTGTTCCGGCAGTTGCGCTAAGTTAATCGGCGCGGTCAAGCCTTCCAATAGCCAGGGAAAGGGGGCCAGAGGATTGCTTTCCGGGTTACCGGCGCGATCGCTAGAGGCTCCATTGGCACTGGACGGCAAAGGCTGCCAGGTCATCAATTCTCCGGTGAAATGAGCAATCTGCGGCGCGGGCAGGGGCTGCACGGTCGTTGTGTCCGTGGTCAGCGTAGCGATCGCTTGGCCCTCGCGTTTGGGAATGGCCGTGAGTTCAAACTCATAGTCACCCGGCGCCCGCGCATCGGTGGGGACGTAGCGACAGGTTAACCAGCGGCGAGTCTGGGTGCAGATGCTTTGCAGTTCGGGCGGGATGCCCGATTCAAAAGAGTATGTTACCGGCGCCGGATGGCGATTGCCCGATAACGCTTTGCCGGTGAGCTGTAACCCTTGAATGTCTCTAGTTGGGCCGACTCGCCATTGCAGGTGAATGAAATCATCTTGAGCGGCCTCAAAGACTTCGCCTTCAGCCTCAAACTGGGAAATTTGCAACCGCGGCGGCGTTCTAAAAAATATCCACCAAATGAGCAGCCCGAGGGCGGTGAGACCGCCAAAAATCAGGGCGGCCGCCAAAAGTCGCTGCCATAGGGGACGCGGTGCCCAAACCAGCTCCCCCTCAACGCGATCGCCCTCAACCGGCAGGACAAATTCGTCGCGGACTTCTACATAAAAAGGCACCTTGCGCCCTTGGCCCCACCAGGGTCGCTGCCACCGCTTGGTCGGCTGTACCGTCAGCTCCACTTGTTGATGACTGCCCGGGGGGGAGATGAGCGTAGGCGTTTCTAAGCCATAGCGGCAAAGCGGGTTTTCCGCATTTTCGTAAGCCCTGAGCAACAGCGATCGTCGGGTGTTGCTGTCATTGGCGAGCATCAGCGAAAATCGCCCTGGCCCCTGCTGCACCCGACTGAGGATGTCTTGTAGAGCAAGCGACAGGGCAAACGTGGGCTCAACTTGTAAATACGTCACGTCCATCAGGACGAGCTCGGGATTGTTCGCCGAATGGAGCTGTAGCGTCGGCAAATGCCGCCCTGCCGTGATGTTGCTCGGTAACTGCAACAGCAGCATGATTCGACCTTCTGCCCCCGGATTCAGGAGTAATCCGTCTTGCGTCAGGACTTGTCCTAACCCGTTTAGCCCTTCTGGATAAACGATGCGATACCAAGTCTCGGGGAGGTCAGGGCAGGAGAGATAAAAGCGATCAACCCGAGGCGAACGGTTGTAAACGATCGCCTGCAGCTCTAGCGGTTGCCCGGGGCGTAAAACGGCGGGGCGTTCGGGGGTCGTTTCGGGCGCTATCTGAAACGTCGGATCTTGCGTCTGCTCAACCGATTGGACTGGCGGCAGCACCTGTAACCGCGACTGATGCTGTAAGGGCGTTTCTTCCGGATAATGCTCCGGGGCATCGAGAATCAGCAGATAGTCATAATTATCTGGCAGCGTTTGCAGGGGCACCTCAATCCGAAAGACCACCTCCGCCGACTCCTGCGCGTCAAGGGCCAGTCGCTGAAAGGGCTCCTGGCACCAATAGCGCACAGGCTCTGCGGTTTCGTCTAGATAGATGTCGAAAATTGCGCCCTGATGGCCTTGATTCGTCAAAATGACGTGCAGCTCGATGGTGTCGCCGCTCGTGATCGCCGCATCGCCAGAAGGAGTGACCACCCACTCAATGGAGCGTAGCCGGTTATGGCTGGCTTGTTTGGTTTGGGGTGTACGGGTAGTAGGAGACATAGGCAAGGGGGATACCGGTAAATGTAAGCAGGCTAGACGGGAGGCGAAAAGCTAGCGGCGTCCACAAGGGCATGGGGCGTGATCGGCACTTTCTGCAACTGTCTGCAAGGGCAAAAGATCGTCCTCACCACTAACGACAGTCGGTTTCTGGTAAGCGCGTCCGATGTATCCGGACGCGGGTATCGTCGGCCCCCGAGACAATCCATAGGCGATTTTGTCGCACCAGAATATCAACGCTATTCAGCTTGGTCGGCAACGATGCTAAGATTTCTCCGGCGGCATAGCGACCATGCCGCCCCCCCTGAGACAAGGGCCACAGTCTGACATTGCCGTCGTCGCCCACGCTAGCGAGGTAGCAGCCCTGACGCGTGAGGGCGATCGCTCTGACCGCTTCGCCATCCGCATTGGCTAGCCAGCTATCCATGACGCGACAGCTCTGATTGCCAGGCAAACAGTCACGAGTATCAAATATGGTAATTTGGCCTTGATTATCGGCCACTGCTAGCCAGTAGGGTTGCGCCTCCGCCGTTGCCAAGCTGGTAATGTAATCGTCTTGCCCCCCGCTTGGATAAATCACGGGGCGATGGCGATTAGTGCGCCAGTTCCACAGCTCTAGGCGATTGTATCGCCCCCCCACCGCTAGGGTTGCCTGATCAGGCCCCAGTCCCGCTAGGCTGTAGGCCGCAAAATCGAATGTTTCTGTTTGGAGTAGGCGATCTTCGCTTGGTAATACGGCCTCCGGTGCTAAGGACCAACGCAGCACCGCCCCGCTACCGTGGCTGCTAAACAGGGTCTGAGCGTCCGGCGCAAACAGTAATCCTAATACGCGATCATCCTGTTGCTCAGGGGCTACGAGGGAGAGCGCTTGCTCATTTTTGAGCAAGTCCCAGAGCTGAATTTGGCCATTTTCTAGGCCCACGGCGAGCCGGTCATTATCCCGCGGGCGATAGCGCGCCACTCGGATGGCTTTATCATCCTGGGCAACTTTGCCGAGTCCAGGATTCTTTAGGGGGTTGATAAAGCCGCGGCGCTGCCAGAGCCTAGCAGTTTGGTCGTTAGAGCCGCTGACAATCGTTTCACCCAGGCCATCGAACTGAACGCTGTTGACGGCGGCTTTGTGGCCAAATAGGGGACTGCCAGAATTGAGCCATGAAAGCTGCCACAGCAGCCAGACAATACCCAGTCCACCGAGCAGGGCTAACCAAAGGGGAATGACCGGCGCAACGTCGAGCTGCAGGGTGCGCGATGCCGGGACTGTTTTGCCTAATCTGGTGTCAGACAAGAGCGTGCGCGCCTCTA
>JBCCNE010000466.1:0-4188 GCA_039026015.1 Cyanobacteria bacterium P01_C01_bin.70
CTGGGTTGCTGTCATGATTCATCATGGTGTTGGGACGACCGCTGCAGGTCTATGCGCCGGACGGCCTACGCTCATCCGTCCCTTCAGATTGCTAAAAGCCTGGCGCAGGAAGGCTTTAAATTCCGCACTCTGCCATATCACCGTGTCGAATCTGAGCAGATCATGCTCACAGCAGCCGTGACTGTTCCTGCAGGTTTGCCTGCGGAGTGGAGCGATCGCTTAGAAGCTGACCATCCCGAAACCAAATGATGCGATTACATTGCTGAGCCACTTCTTCATCATGGGTCACCATGACGAGTGCCATCCCAGCCTGATTTAGGCTGGCAAAAATGTCCATGATGCTTTGACTGGTGCGGGAGTCGAGAGCACCCGTGGGTTCGTCAGCAAGCAAGAGTTTGGGGCGATTGACAATGGCCCGGGCGATCGCAACTCGCTGCTGCTGTCCCCCTGACAGTTGGTTAGGTCGATTGTCCAAACGATTCTCTAGCCCAACCTTTTGCAATGCTTGGAAAGCCCGAGTTCGCCGCTTCGATGAGGGGATATTGGCATACACCATAGGCAACATGACATTTTCAATCGCGGTGAGCTGAGGCAGTAAATAAAATTGTTGAAACACAAAGCCAATTTTACGGTTGCGAATCTCTGCCAGGGTATCAGCCTTCAGGGTGCTGACGGCGATATCGTCCAGGTGATAGCTGCCCTGAGTGGGTCTATCCAGACAGCCAATAATATTCATTGCGGTTGATTTACCCGATCCAGAGGGGCCCATGATGGCGCAATATTCTCCTGGGTCAATTGTCAGACTGACGTCTTGCAACGCCTGAACTAACAGATTCCCCGCACCGTAGGTTTTGGTAATGTGTTTCAGCTCAATCAGTGCCATATTGCCTGCCTCTCTAACTCCTGAGGGCCACGATGGGGTCGAGTTGGGCAGCTCTGCGGGCGGGCACGATGCCAAAGATCAGACCGACGCTGCCAGAAATCGTGAAGGAAAGGGTAATTGCAGTTAAGCTAAGTCCCCCGCTCAGGGGGCTGAAAAGATTGAGGGCGACGATACCCACGATCGCTAATGCCATGCCAATTGAGCCACCTGTGACAGACAGAATCACGGCTTCAATGGTGAACTGCGCTGAAATATCGCTGCCTTTAGCCCCAATTGCCTTGCGCAGACCAATTTCACGGGTTCGCTCAGTGACCGACACCAGCATGATGTTCATAATGCCAATGCCCCCCACCAGCAGAGAAATACTGGCAGTGCACACCAGCACCCACATCAAAATGTCCGTAATATTGGACGCAGTCTCAACTAAGTCTTGTTGACTGAGTACGGTGAAATCATTGTCGCCGCTTAAAATGCCGTGGCGCAGGCGCAGGAGATTCGTGACTTGATAATGAGCGGCGGTTGATTCCGTTTCGCTGCGAGCGGAAATCGCAATCACTTGTACAGAAGGGCTCGTTTTGCCGACCTCTTGCCCGGTCAGTCGGCTCGCCATAACCTCTATAGGAATGTAAATGGCCTCATCGAGGTTTTGGCCGAAGGAAGACCCTCGCTCAGCGACGACACCAATCACCGTGAAACTCAAGTTATTGATCCGAATCTTCCGGTTCAGAGGATTTTGATTCTCAAATAGAATCGCGGCTGCTTCACTCCCCAAAACGGCAACCTGCTGATTAGTTTGAGTATGAATCGGGCTCAGAAACTGGCCTTGGTCCAGCGTCACGTTGCGTACAGGGAGATATTCGGGGGTCGTACCGACGATGTTGGCCTGAGTCTCAGCATTGCCTTGGGTCACCCGCAATCGCTGGTTCTTTTCGGGGGAGACAGCGGCGATCGCCAATACTTCCGTAGCGATCGCCTCAGCATCAGCCAAGGTCAGCGTATTGGCCCTGGCGGTTCCGGCGAGGGGTCCCCGCTGGGCATCGCCTGGGGTGACAAATAAAACATTCGTCCCGAGGCCCTCAAACTGTCGAGTCACATACAGTTGGGTCGCTTCACCCACGGCTACCATGGCAATCACTGAGGCATTGCCGATGATAATCCCCAGCATAGTTAAACTGCTGCGGAGCTTATTAGCCGCCAACGTTTTAACCGCCATCTTGGCGTTTTCTAGCAGATTAAAAGCCATTGTGGTTAAACCGGGGCGAACGGCTGTGCGCCCACATAAAAGGACTTATTTAAGGGAGCGGGCTTAAAAAGGTGAGGGCGCTGAAGAGGGCGGCTTACCGTCAGGAAAGTCTAGAAAGATGCGATCGCCGACCTCCAGCCCAGACAGAACTTGGGTACCGCCGTTTTGCGTCAGCCCGACTGTAACAGGCATAAAGATGGGATTTCCCTCGTCGTCGACAACTTGTACACCTAACTGGCCGTTTTCAGTTGCGATCGCAACCGTCGGCACCATCAACGCATTGTCTATGGTGTCGCCAATAAAGATGGCATCCACAGTCATTCCAGAGCGCAGTTTGTCCAGACCTGAGAGTAACTCCACCACAACTTGAAAGGTGGTCACATTGCTCTCAATGACCGCCTCGGGGGCCATACGCTTGACACGTCCCTCAAAGGTTTGATTGGGAAACGCCTCGGCCACAATTTCAACGGCCTGCTCCATGGCAACTTGGCCAATATTGGCCTCTGATACCTCTATCTCAACTTCTAAGCCTGAAGATAAAGCCAATATGGAGCTGGAAGTGGCGGAGGCGGTTGCCGAAGCGGTGGTTGTCGGAGTCACAATGGCACCGGTGTTGGCATAGGTTTGAGTTACCACTCCATCGAAAGGTGCCCTGATAATCGTGTCCTCTAGCTGAGTCTGAATGATGGCGACCTTAGCCTCCGCAGCCTCAACCGCCGCCGCTGCGGAGGCAATGTCTTCAGGACGAGAACCACTGACGACTTCCTCAAATCGTTCTTGAGTCTCTCGAAAATTCGCTTCAGCGTTGCGGGCTTCATTCGCATATTGGTCGAGCTCATTTTGCGAAATCGCCCCCCTGTCGGCCAACGCCTGATACCGGGCCAGCTGAGTAGACGCCAATTCCATCTGCGACTGAGCCGCTACCACCTGAGCTTCCGCTTGATTAATGTCCTCTGACCGGTTACCGACAACGACTCTGGTATAGTCAGCCTGGCTCTGGGCCAACATTGCCTGTGCTTGTTCTAGCTCTGCCTGCAGACTACCGGTTTCCATCTTGGCTAGAACCTGCCCTGCCGTTACCAGATCGCCAGCTTCTACCACCAGAGTACTCAATCGCCCCGTCGTCTTGGGGCTCAGATTAACGCTGTCGATAGACACCACCGTACCGCTGCCCTCGACGCGAATAGTCACGCTGGCCTCAGTAACGGTGCTGGTAATCATTGCTAGCGACTCTTCTCGGGACTGTCGAGGAGAGAAGGGACGCAGGGTAGCAAGCATCCATACAGCCAGGATTGCCCCTACGATAGAGGCTCCCCATAGCCAGCGAGGTAAGGGCCAGAGCCCCAGCTGATGCATCGTTTTGGTCATCTTGATGGGTTCTCATATTGACAAACGCAAAAGGTAAAGCGGCAGAAGGTAAAGCTAAGCTAGGCAAAGGTTTCATATCCTATCTGGGGGCATCGTCATTGAGATTTTCAGTGCTTTGATAGCTAGGGTTTCGGCCCCTAGGCAAGGACATTGGGGTGAGCGTGATGATGCTTATCCCACAGGGTTTCTGGCCTTAATTGATGACACGCTCTAACATCTCGGGGGTAGTCATCAACGCATAGACACCCCCATGAAAGCTCCCCTCAGACGCCTGCTGTGACAGATGACGAGAGGAGCATCTGGCGTGAAGGTTCGACTGCTGGTGGGTCAGGTTAAGGGGCCTAAATTCCCACCATTTCCGCGAGCTTCTCCAACTGATCTGGAGTGAGAACGGCCTCTAAATCCTGTTCTAAGGACTCACGGGCCTGAGCCAGTTGCTGAACTTGGTCGTCACTGAGATCAAGTTCAGCGATGATGTCCTCTTGAGAGAGCCGCTCAGATTCGGAGACGGAGTCATCCTCTCGCGTAGCTTCGCGCAAGTCCTGCATTTCTGCGAGCTGTTCGGCGGTCAAGACGTTTGCCAGTTCTGCCTGATAGTCTTGCATAATGTCCCGTAGCTGCCGCATCTGAGAACGATTCAGACCTAATTCTTGTCTGATGGCAGCCGGGTCACTGACTGATTGTGCGTGGGCTA
>JBCCNE010000467.1:0-4179 GCA_039026015.1 Cyanobacteria bacterium P01_C01_bin.70
CCGCAAAATGGCAAACAACGCTGGCCGCACCGGCGGCGGGAAGGCCGCGATCAGCTGCCCAATCTGGGCCTTTTGTGCCGAGTGAGCTTTGCCCATTTTCAGAAGTTCTTTGCCCTTACGGGTCTCGCCAACTTCCACCAGTCGCAACCCCAACAGCAATTGGGTCTCTCGCAATCGCTGCTGGCGAATCGACTCTAATTCTGCATTTTCGAATTGGTATAGCTCAAGATAGTGGATCTTATCTTGCAGGTAGGGAATTGCCCGCCCAATGCCCTGTTGTTCAGGGTGAAAACGATATTCCATCAGCCGCTCAGGCAGGTAATAGGCTTGTTTGCCCATCAAAGCTAAACGCACTAACAGGTCGTTGTCTTCGCAGTTTTGCAAATTGGGGCGCATGTAGCTGACCTCATCCAATACCCGTTTGCGTAAGAGGGTGGCGCCGATTTGCAGGCTCTGCTGCACAAAAACCTGCGCGGTCAGATTTGCCACGGGGCCGGCGGGCAGGGTGGTGCGTCCCCAGCGCTGGGAATTGGCATCCGTCAATGCTGGCTGACGTTGACTCTGGGGGTTGATGACCCAGTGGTCAGTGCTGACCAAATCAATTTCAGGATGCTGTTCGAGAACGGCAGCCGTTTTTTGCAAAAAGTCAGGCGTCAGGCGATCGTCGTCGTCAAATTTGATGAAATATTCCCCTTGGGCGGCCGCATAGCCCGAAATCATATTGTTGCTCTTGCCAATGTTACGCTCATGACGAATGTAGCGAATTCGCGGATCTGTCAACGTCGCCATGAAATTGGGCGTGTTATCTTGGGAGCCGTCGTCGCAGACAATGACTTCCCAGTCGGGAAAGGTTTGCTGCTGCACGCTGGCGATCGCTTCAGCCAGGTAATGCACGCGGTTGTAGGTGGGAATGCAAACACTAGCCTTGACCATAGGAACCTAGAGAAATCATCGGGAGGGCAAGCTGAGGGGCAATGTCACATGTAAACAGAGCGGCTGCGTTGGGGGATTCGCTCACTCAGCACTACTTGTAAATTGCCCAACCAGCCGAGGAAATCTACTGCTAGCGTGCGTATTTTTTCGGGTGGCGCCGCTGCTCTTGAGAAGACTGTAGGGAATACTAGCTAAGAATTTTTGACTGGCTGGCCCAGCGTGATCGCGCGGGGCGCTCTCTTAAAGCCGACTGCAGTAATGCCATCCATTCCCTATGAAAATTTTGATGCTGTCAGCCACATTTCCATATCCGCCAACGCGCGGGGGCACGCAGGTGCGCACCTTTAACTTGCTGAGGGCGCTGCAGGGGCATGAAATTGTGCTGGCAACTCACGTTGATGAATCTATTCCGACAGCGGATATTGAGTCGCTGGGGCAGCATGTCAGCACTCTCAAGGTGTTTTCTAAACCTCAAGGGGCAGCTAAAGGTGGGGTCGTGGGCAAAGGTCTGCGGTTTAGCCAATTTCTGTTGGGGGGGACGCCGCCCAGCGTGCGGGCAAACTTTTCTCCAGCGATGCAGGCTTGGCTGGAATCTACCGTCACCCAAGCGCCCTTCGATGCGGTGACCTGCGAGCACAGCGTTAATGAATGTTACGTTTCGCCAACCGTGCAGGCGCGAGTGCCCAAGCGCATTGTCAACATTCACAGCTCGGTCTACGGCACGTGTCAGCAGCAGTTGGCGTCAGGCACCGCAGAGAAGCCTTGGCGTGATCGCCTCAATCTTGCCTTACTCAAGCGCTATGAGCAGCAGTATTGTCAAAAATTCACCGACTTGGTGGTGACCACCCCAGATGACGCCCAGCAAATGCAGACGCTGTGTCCGCAGCGATCGGTGCATATCATAACCAACGGCGTTGATCTAGAAATATTTCCTTTGCGAGAGGTCGATCCGGGTGGCCAACACTTGGTTTTTATCGGGGCAATGGATAATTTACCTAATATTGACGCCGCGACGTTCCTTGCCCAGCAGATTTTACCCGCCGTCCGCCAACAGTTTCCCGCCGCCAAACTCTCCCTGGTTGGCTCACGACCGACTCCAGAAGTCCTGGCGCTCAAGGATATTCCCGGGGTGATGGTGACCGGGCGCGTACCTTCCATGGTGGACTTTTTGCATCAGGGCACGGTTTGCGTGATTCCGATGCGGGCGGGCTACGGCATCAAGAATAAGACCCTAGAGGCGATGGCGGCGGGTATTCCCGTGGTGGCCAGCGATCGCGGCCTGGAAGGACTGACCGTCGATGAGGCCGGGGGGCCACTGCGGGCCTTGAGAGCCAATGATGTAGCTGCTTACGTCGCGGCCATTCGTCAACTTTTTGAAAAGGATGCTCTTAGAGCGACTCTCTCACGCAATGCCCGCACTATGATTGAAGCGGATTATACCTGGCGCCAAGCCGGACAAATTTACAGCCAAGTTTTGGCTGCGTAGCCCCATCCGCACTGCCGTTCTCAATCAATGTCTAAACCGCTGCCCCCATCCAAAGAGCCCCTGTCATCGGGGCTAATTGCGAAACCGGTGAAAACCAGTCCCACCAGCCGACGAGCAGCGCGGCGGTCATCCTTACCTTTCAAACAATGGATGCGCTTGAGCAGCCTGACTCTGCTGTTGGCGGGTGCAAGTATTGCCATTGGCATCAGCCTCTGGACGAGTGCGGCGCTGATTTTGCGACCGCATCCGCCCCGTTGGCTGGTGCACTATTGGCCGGGGCTGATGGACGACTGGGGCGCCATACCCGCGCAGACCTTGGCGGAGATTGAGGCTGAGCTCGGGGCGCAGCAGCGCTATGCCGGTGAGCTGATGGATTTGACGCAAATCAGCGATCGCCCTGAACTCACGGGTTTAAAGCTATTGCCGGTATGGGCAACGCGCTCGTCCTGTACGCACGATTGCGAGACGATTGTTGAACTACGACTATACGGCGCGAGGCCTGCTAGACAGGCGTCTGAACAGCTGCAGTTGTTACATCAACTGGCGGTACAGGGACCAGAAGAGTCCACTGTCTTAAAAACGCTGTCCCAGACCGACATCAGCAGTTTGGGCTCGACCTATGAGCTGCCGCTCACGGCCCTGAAATCTCTGCACGAAGAAGAGCTGTCGGGAGCTTGGCTGACTCTGACAGGGCGCTGGCGAACGCAGGGCAGCCCTGTGCTGTACGGTCAGGTGCTGTATGTCAACCCTGATCTGCACCGCATTACCTCGCTGCTAAATTGGCAGAGCCCACCAGGGCGCTTACCAGCCTGGCACGATGTTGATCAGCAGGGGCTACCCGAGCTGCTGGTCAATCAAAGCTATGGCTTAGAGCCCGATTTCCAACTCTATCGCATCGATGATCTCGGGGTGATGGGGGCCCAGACTCGCCTACAGGCGATCGCGCTGACCCCATTGCCGCTTGCCGATGGCCACACCACGCTCGCCTACAAAAACGCTCTATTCCTAGCCCAGCGGGGACTTTGGTCAGATGCCGAAACCCAACTGGCTCAGTTGAAAGCGCAGTTGGCGGCAAATTGGTCAGCGGACTTAGAGCAGCAACTGCAACTTGTGACGCTGCACGGGCGGTTCAGTACGGCTCAAGCCGAACGCGATTGGTCGCAGCCCAGCCAAAAGTTGCTGGCGCTGCTGCTGGATGGCCGGTGGCAACCGGCTTTAGAGCAAATTACCTCTCAGCAACAGGGCATACCGCAGGCGGTGTTACCACTTCTGGAACGCGACTCAACCCGCGTGTGGCAGCGCCTGACTGCCACGCTAAGGCTTAATCCTAATCACAAAGCAGCGCGCTTTTGGAGCGCCCTGGTGCTGATGGCCAAAGAGGACGAAGCTGCTGCCCTCAAATGGTTGTCTGCCGATGAAAAGTCACCGATAAGACAGGAATTCACGGCGATCGCTCAAACGGTTGTGCCTGCCGAACCTGCTGCGGTAACAGTAACCGCTAGAACGCCAACGGCCGGTGAACGGCCGGATGCCGCCACTGCTAATGCCACTCCGCCCATTTGGGATAGCCTGATTGGACAGGCGATCGCCCTCGCCGATTTTGACTCGGCGGCTTGGCAACAGCCCATCACTCAAACCGAGCTCACTCTGACTCCGGGCCAACAGTGGTTTACGGTTACCTTGCAGTCGGGCCACAAACGCCAGCAGTGGCAGCGGCCATTGACGCTACCCGTCAGTGCCTCAGAGCAGCCAGTGAGTCA
>JBCCNE010000468.1:0-4176 GCA_039026015.1 Cyanobacteria bacterium P01_C01_bin.70
AAACTGTCCACCCAGCCAAAACACAGCGCTTCTTCTACGATGTCGTTGTAAGCAACGTATTTATCGCCGCAGTGTTTTTTAAAAGTCACGACCCAGAGACCGGTTTGGCGTTGATGATTTGCCTGCAGCCACGATCTCCAACCGCTGGGACTTTTTATCATTAATTGTTCAGCGTTTGCATCTGGCATTGCAGCAGCCTGTTGCCATATTTTTAATATTTGTTTACTGAATTAGCGTACTTTACAAATGGTCATTTGTCGGGAAATGACCTGACAATCATGGGCGGAAGTCTCTTAGCTTGAACCCCATTATTGTTCCGCCGCTGAGCCCAAAAGTGTCGCTCTAGCGCTTCGCTATGCTGCACCGATTGACGAATCCAGTCTAGCCGCAGGTCAAGTTTTTCATGATCGCTCAAGGCCCAATCGAGATTCATCGCCCGCAGCCGCTGGGTCAGGGTGTAGAGACACATCGCCGCACTGACAGAGACATTGAGGCTTTCGACAAATCCCACCATTGGAATCTTGAGATGCCAGTCAGCAGTTGCCAACGCTTGCTCCGAAACGCCATAGCACTCACTCCCAAAAATAATCGCCAGCTTTTGATCTAGCGGTACTATTTCAGGCGGTCGCGCCTGCAGATGGGGACTGGTGGCAACAATTGAATAACCCTGGGATCGTAACTTGGCACAGCAGCACAAGGTATTATCTTGCCCCGCCTCACTGTAGTGGTGCCGCGTCACCCACTTTTCAGCGCCAGAGGCAGCCCCCACTCCAGCCTTAAACGTGTTGAAATTTTCTACAACATGAACGTCTTGAATGCCCAGTCCTTCACAAGTTCGCAGTAGAGCGCTGGCATTGTGCGAATCATGAAAATCTTCTACCACTACGGTCAGATGACGAGTTCTCTGAGCCAGCACGGCGTCAATTTTAGCGCTGCGTTGGGGGGTTACGAAGCTTTCTAAATATCCCATCACGGCGATCGTATCCGCTATATCCATCAGGCTCACACCGGTTGTTCTCTGCAAGGTGCTTACAGCAATTCATCCTCTCAGCCCCTTTATTTTCACGTGAAGAGGTAACCGCCGGCGGTTACCTCTTCGAATTCTGAGCGCTGCTGAAGGCCCTACAGTTTATGCGCTTTCAGAATTACTCTAATGTTCCAACCACAGCTAGATGGCGCAATAAGCTAGAGTTGAGCTATTGTGGTATCACCAAGCGTGTCCTTAAACGAATTTATTTGGAGGCTGTTGTTATCGTTAGACGTAGTTTTACTCCCCGCCGTACCCGTCCTGAGCAACCTAACATCAATCACAACATCAAAGCGCCTCAGGTGTTGTTGATTGACCACGAAAATGAAAATAGAGGCGTCATTGATACGCGCGAAGCAGTGAGTTTGGCAGAGGAAGTCGGTTTAGACCTGGTCGTTGTCTCCGATGGTCGGGACGTGCCAGTTGCCAAAATTCTGGACTATGGTAAGCATCAGTATCAGCAGAAAAAGCGGCAGAAGCAGAGCGCCAAGCCAACACTTAAAGAGGTTAAGCTTCGTCCTAATGTCGACGATTCTGATTACGGCATTCGGATCAAGCGGGCCATTGAGTGGCTCAGTAAGGGCAACCAGGTAAAATTCCAGATTCGACTGCGAGGGCGTGAGCACCAGCATCGCGATCGTGCCCGCGAGCTGCTAGATCGCATCGTCGAAGATTTGGGCGAGTTTGCCAAGGTACAGACCCTAGATACGCGATCGCTGATTGTGCAGCTGGTGCCTGATTCATAGAGCCGTTATTACCTTTCATATTTGAGCGTCGTCTCAATTTGCAGCGATGGTGTCGTTACGACATCGTCGCTGCAAGCGTTTCAAGGGTTGCAGCTAAATTGCTCAGCAGCAAATTCTTCGTTCCATGGATACGGCAGCCGTGCCGATTGCTCGGATGTTCTTTGTCACAGTCTGTATCAACTTGATGCAATCAGATATATCAGTGGTGGAAACATTACGCTTTAGCGACAAAGATGAACAAACACTGCAAAGCGCTGCAAGTAACCAAGTCCATGCAGTAATCTGAACATGGGGAAACCTAAAGTAAATGTTAAGAGATTCGAGATATGAACCCTCATCTGCTACGTCAGCTGTGGTCTTTGATTGAAGGTTCTCACAGCAGTTGGATATTGAGTCTCGATGACAACAGTTTAGTGCATTGGCTTATTGACCAAGTGTCAAGTGATCGCTTGCTTGACACTGCTGAGGCCGACTACCTCACTGGCTACATCCGTAGCCGGCTGCCGCTGATTCGAGATATTGCTCAAAGCTAACTGACTAATGGGCTAACAGCTATAAAAATTCGGTTGTTCGAAGATAATGCGATCGCGGCTGCTATTCGCCACCTCTTTTTGCGGCTGGTCGAGAGATTAATTCTGCACTTAGTGCAGCGTCAAGTCTAAGTTTTAGGGTTGCCACCTTTTGAAAGGATTGCCAAACAAGGACTCCAGAAACCACGCACCCTAATCTCTAGTGCTGACAGAGCCCTAGATTTAACTTAGGCGTTGACTTTTGAGAGCTAAGTTAACGTCTACTGGTCGGCTTTGGTAAATGGCTGATCTGTTTTTGCTCAGCAATTAACCTTAAAGGACTTTTTAGGTGAGGTGAGCAATTGGGCAAATATTCCTCTACAAATCTGCCGAATTGTCCGCTTGAAAACTCTTGTAATCAAATAGATCATAATTGCGGCGTCGCCGTAGAGATTGTGTAGAATCCGTAAAGTGTTTTAGGATACAAAAATATTTCGTCAAGCGTTGGAATGTTAAGCCAGACCGATTTAATTTTCAACGTCATAGACCGCTTTATTGACTGGGGTCTAGACGAAAGTGTGATTGTGACGAGTTAGTGAGGCATATAGGTAAATGAAGAAATGGGGTTTTCTCGGGTTAGCACTAGCCCTTACCCTAACGACTGCTTGTGCTAATGGTACGACGACTACCGACACGGCCGCTGATGGTGGCGATGCCGCTGGTGGTGAAACGACTACTGCAGCGGCGGGTGGTAGCCGCTTAGATGCCGTGCTAGAGCGAGGGCAGCTGGTCTGTGGCGTCGATGGAGGTATCCCAGGCTTTAGCTTTGTTGATGAAAGCGGAGCCTATTCTGGTCTTGACGTTGATGTTTGCCGGGCAGTGGCAGCAGCTCTGTTCGATGATCCTGAGGCGGTGGAATATCGACGTTTAGACTCGACCGAGCGCTTTACGGCACTGTCTGGTGGTGAAGTCGATATGCTCTCCCGTAACACCACTTGGACGATCAGCCGTGACACTCAAGTTGGTATGGAGTTTGCTCCGACCACCTTTTATGATGGTCAAGGCATGATGGTGCGAGAAGCTAGTGGCATATCTGGCCTCGAAGATTTCTCCGGTAGGGCTGTTTGTGTAGAAACCGGAACGACTACCGAGCTGAACCTGACCGACCAAATGCGCAAGCTCGGCGTTGATTTTGAGCCCGTCGTCTTTCAAGATGCCGATGCCGCTTACGCTGCTTATGATGAAGGCCGCTGTGAAGGGATGACTTCTGATAAGTCTCAGTTGATTGCCCGCCGCAGTACCCTGCCCACTCCCGATGAACACGTTCTGCTAGAAGTCACGATGTCTAAAGAGCCGCTAGGTCCTCTAACGGTTAACAATGACTCCGCCTGGTTCGACGTGGTCAAGTGGGTTACCTATGGCCTGATTCAAGCGGAAGAATTTGGCATCACTTCTGAGAATATCGAGGAGTTTGCTGGTAGTGATGATCCCAACATTGCTCGCTTCTTGGGTGAAGAGGGCACGCTGGGTGACGATATGGGCATTCCCAACGACTTTATGGCTCGCGCAATTCGCAATGTCGGCAACTATGGCGAAATCTATGAGAGCAATCTCGGCGCTGATTCGCAATTCAACCTTGATCGCGGGTTGAACGCACTGTGGACTGAAGGTGGCCTGCTCTATGCACCGCCTTTCCGCTAGATTGAATCAACGGTGAAGCCACTGGGCTGAGCCTGCATTTCCTGGCAATTTAGAACCCCGTCTTGGTCTGTCTTAAGCAGTCGAAGGCGGGGTTTAAAATTACCAGCGGAGATCGGTAGGAATGCAGCATATCGCGTCCGTACAGTGTGGAATTCAGAGTGCAAAGTGCGGAATGCAGAATTCGGAAAACCCA
>JBCCNE010000469.1:0-4172 GCA_039026015.1 Cyanobacteria bacterium P01_C01_bin.70
AAAACTGTAGCGATCGCATCACAGTGATCTTCGACATGCAGCCAATCACGGACATTTTGGCCGTCGCCATACACGGGCAAAGGCTGTCCCGATAAAATATTGACGCACATTAAAGGAATTAGCTTTTCGGGAAACTGATAAGGCCCATAATTATTGGAGCAATTGGTGATTAGCGTGGGCAAACCGTAGGTATGAAAATACGCCCTAACAAGATGATCGCTGCCGGCTTTAGACGCCGAATAAGGACTATTGGGCGCGTAAGGAGTGGCTTCACTAAAAGCCGGGTCGTCTGGCCCTAGACTGCCAAAGACCTCATCAGTAGACACGTGTAAAAATCGAAAGTGCTGAGGCTTATCCTGGACATTCCAGTGCTGTCGAAAAGCTTCTAACAAAGAGAAGGTGCCGACCACGTTGGTCTGGACAAAAGCGGCGGGACCCAAAATAGAGCGATCGACATGGGACTCGGCGGCAAAGTGGATGACTGTGTCAATTTGGTGCGTTTGCAGCAGCTCTGTCACTAGAGATTGATGAGTAATATCACCCTGTACAAAAGCAAAATTAGGATGAGTTTCTAAGTCTTGCAAATTGGCTCGATTACCGGCATAGGTCAGGGCATCAAGAACGACGATTTTTTCAGCCTTTTGATAGTAGTAATGCACAAAGTTAGAGCCGATAAATCCAGCTCCACCCGTGACGAGTAAACGGTGACCTTGCAAAACCATTTTTGATTACTTCGTTAAGGTTATATCAGTTCAATCTGGCAGTCATCGCCAATCATAAATCGCGAGGCTTTTGGCCGCTTGGGACTATGAACCAGTCGGGCGCGGCGACCAATTAAGCTATCGACAATGCGCTGGTGTAGTTCTTCAATCACGGCGTCTTCTAGCACAACGCTGTGGTCCATTTCAACATCGATCATTTTGACGCCATTGGCAATGCTGCTGTAGGAGCCAATGAAACAGTTTTCAATATGGCAATTTTCTCCGATCGCCACGGGGCCTCGAATCGTAGAGTTCACAATCTTAGTGCCTTTGCCGATGCGTATCCGGCCGCTAATTTGGGTCGTTTCATCGACTGCACCGGCAATTTCACGGCCCAGGGTTTCATCCAGAATGATTTGATTGGCGGCAAGCAAATCATCCTTTTTACCCGTGTCTAACCACCAGCCTTGCAGGGGCTGAGCCATTACCTTGCGGCCCCTATCGACTAAGGACTGAATGGCGTCGGTGATTTCGAGTTCTCCTCGCGGCGAAGGCTGTAGCTGAGCGATCACCTGATGAATCTGAGGTGAGAAGAGGTAGACGCCCACCAAGGCCATATCAGAAGGTGGCGTTTGGGGCTTTTCAACCAGGCGAGTCACTTGACCTTGGGAATTGAGCACGGCCACGCCAAAGGCGGTGGGATTGGGCACCTGCTTAAGCAAAATCAGAGCATCGAGCGATTGCTGCCCAAACTGATCAACAAACCCGGTGAGGCGGTCGCGAATCAAATTATCGCCGAGGTACATCAAAAAAGGCGCATCGCCGAGAAACGGCTGGGCCACCTTAACTGCGTGGGCCAGACCATCGGGACTCGTCTGCAAAATGTAGGTGATTTGAGCACCAAACTGAGTGCCATCGCCGGTGGCCGCGCGAATATCGTCTCCCGTTTCAGGACTGACGACAATCCCGATATCGGTGATGCCTGCCGCCACAATCTGCTCGATGCCATACCAAAGAATCGGCTTGTTGACGACGGGAACGAGCTGCTTAGCACCGGTATAAGTGAGAGGGCGCAGCCGGGTGCCCCGACCGCCAGACAGCATCAGCGCTTTCATGGTCATATCGTCTCTCCTGCCTGTGGTTGAAGGATAGACGGCACCAGTTCGGCCAGCATTTTACGGAGACTGACGCGCCAATGGGGAGCCGTTCGCTGGAGCAAGGCCGCTAACCTGTCACCGGCGAGCACGGCATACGCAGGCCGCTGGGCGGGGGTGGGGTACTGATCGGTCGTAATAGGCAGCACGGTCTGCACCTGCAGGGGCAAGCCTAGAGCCGCCGCCTCTTCAAAGATGGCGACCGCAAAGTCATACCAGCTAATGGCCCCGCTGTTGGTGAAATGATAAGTGCCGTAGGCCGAGGCGCTGAGACTGGGGATGAGAGCGGCGATCGCTCCAGCAATGTCATAACTCCAGGTGGGACAGCCCACCTGATCGTAGACTACTTTCAGGGTTTCTCGCTCGGTGCCCAGGCGCAGCATGGTTTTAACAAAATTGCCCCGCCCTTTGGCGCCATAGACCCAAGCCGTCCGCAAGATAATATGGCGATCGCAGCCGCTCCGTACGGCCCGTTCTCCCGCCAGCTTTGATTGACCATAGGCCCCCAGCGGTTGGGTGGGAGCCGTGGGCTGATAAGGGCGATTTTGCTGGCCATCAAACACGTAATCGGTGGAAATCTGCACTAGCGTGGCACCACAGTCTTGGGCGGCTTGAGCCAGTCTTCCCGGCGCGTCACCGTTAATTCTGTGGGCGAGGTCAGGTTCGCTTTCGGCTTTGTCCACTGCGGTATATGCGGCGGCATTGACAATCACATCGGGCTGCTGAGCCACCACCTGCGGTCCAATATCGGCCAGTTGAGTTAAGTCGAGGTCAGCCCGGCTCCACGCGGTTACCGAGCCAATTGCGGGCAGCGTTGTCAGCAGTTCCTGCCCCACCTGTCCCTGGCTGCCAATCAGCAAAATCTTCATCCTTCAAATACCTCGGCCTCGGTCCAGCGATCGCCCTGCTGATCTTTGGTCGACAGCACGGGCGTCTTTCCTTTCAGCGGCCAAGCGATCGCCAAATCAGGATCGTTCCACAAAATCGTCCGCTCATGCTCCGGGGCGTAGTAGTCCGTCGTTTTATAGAGCACGTCAGCCCGATCCGACATCACGAAAAAACCGTGGGCAAAGCCCTCTGGCACCCAGAGTTGGCGATGATTTTCGGCCGACAAAACCGCTCCTACCCACTGCCCAAAGGTGGGCGAACGACGCCGCAGATCCACGGCCACATCGAAGATTTCGCCGCTGACCACCCGCAACAGTTTTCCCTGCGTGGCTTGAATTTGGTAGTGTAGTCCCCGCAAAATGCCGCCTCTGGAGCGGGAATGGTTATCTTGCACAAACGTGCGCTCTAGCCCGGTTTTTTCAGCAAAAGCTCGCTGATTAAAGCTCTCCATAAAGAATCCCCGATGATCGCCGTGCAGTTGCGGCTCAAACAGAAGAACTTCAGGAATATCGGTGAGGATAACTTTCATGCTGACGGGGTCAGGAGATATGCAGGCGAGCCATTCCGCTAGGAATTGACCGACCGGCAGTAAAAACCAATGGCGAGCAGGATCAATGAAATCGCCACCGCAGAGATATTATCTCGAACCGGGCACAAACACCATGAATCGTCACCGAGCAGCGATGGCACCTGATCTCACTCTATTCCTCGCAGACAATAATCTAAGAAGAGCAGGCGATCACGCTAGAGCTGAAGTCTGAGGCTTTGAAGACAGCTTAAATGCCTGAATCATTTGAAGGGCGATCGCATCACGCCATCAATGCTTTGCTCACGAAGGGCAATCAAAAAAAGAAAAGTGGTGAGGCTTTTCCTGCCTTTGGTGTCAAACTGCGATCGCTAGTGACAAAGGCGTGATTCTGGTTGCAGAGATGCGATCGCTTCGCTCCAACAACATTTATGGCCATCCTTAAATCTTGCTCAAACACTCAACGATAAAGAAAAGCCGTCGAGGCGTTTTCGAGATTGATATTTCATAAGTGTTGAAGGCGAAACAAAAGTGTCTATTTTGATGTGCAAAAAGTTTAGTATGTCGAGGAAACTCGACAGCTATACTGAAACGTTCAATATATCTACCCAACATGAGCATGCTATATGGACAGCTCGCAGTATATCCACCCAAAACAAGGCGGATATACTGCGACTGTCGACCTAGTAAGAGTTGTGCCGTTTAGTTCTCGGCTTAGACGGTACTTAATAGCTATCTGCGAAAGAAGCATATGTACTAGATTTCAAGGTGTTCTTGTTTGAGTTGAGGAATGAATACAAAAAAGCTGAATAAAGAAGATTGGTTGACTAAAGCCGCCATTAAAGAGCGCGGTTGGACTGATGGTGCAATTAAGAGGTTTTTAGGGCGACCTGAAGAAACTCG
>JBCCNE010000470.1:0-4164 GCA_039026015.1 Cyanobacteria bacterium P01_C01_bin.70
CCTTTCCGGATTGTGACCGGGAGATCATTGAAAGATGGCAAGGTCGAGGTCGTCGTGAGGGCCACCCAAGCATCGCAGGATATGGTGATCGCCGATGTAGTGCCGACGTTAAAACAATGGGTGACCAATGCCCTGTAAGGGAGAGGCACTTTGGAAGTAACACATATTTACAGACCGCAAAGCCGTTAACAAAATGCCTCACCCCTGCAATCGGTTCCTCCCCAACCCACTGCCCCAAAGCCGATTCCGTTGATATGCCAGGATCTTGTCATGGAATGGATCACGATTATTTTATCGAGCCTGTTCACGCTGCTGTCGCCCGTCGGACTGGTGGCGGATCAGGTCGCTGAGGGAGTGATTCGAGAGCGCATTTATCAAGCTGATCTAATTGATATTCGTATCGACAACACTCCCAACTTTCGGTTAGTGGGGGGACGGGTTGACCGGGTGCGCTTTGCCGGTCGGGGCGTTTATCCCATACCCGAATTCCGCATCGATACCTTGGATATTGAAACCGACCCAATTGGCATTGATTTACCGGCGCTTCAGTCCGGCACGTTTGCCCTAGACGAGCCGCTTCAAGCCGCGACCCATATTATTCTCAAAACCGAAGACTTGAATACGCTGTTGCGATCGTCTCGCATCCAAACGCTCCTCGACACCCTAGAGTTCAACCTGCCGGGCGCATCCAGCCGCGAAGAAGATCGCTATCGCCTCAGTCATCCACAAGTAGAGTTTCTCTCCGCCAATAGAGTGCGCATCACCGTTAATCTCCAGGATCGAGTGTTGCAAGAGCAAGTGAAAGCCGTTGTTGAAACCGGCCTACAGTTTATCGACGGTCACCAGCTAGAGCTACTTAGTCCCAGCATTGTAATTAATGATCAGCCCGTTCCCCGACAGCTAATTGAAGCCTTTACCGCTGGAATTAACTCTGAGCTAACACTTCAGCAGTTCGAAGACCTCGCAGTGGTGGCCCGCGTCCTGCAGTTTGAACTGCGGCCCGACGCCTTGGACTTAGTCGTTTATGTGCGAGTTGACCCTAGCTCGCCGCTGCTGGTGCTCGAAGAATAGTGCAGAATGCGGAAGCCCTAGGACAAACAGCGTGGCTCATAAGTCTGCCCCGCTTCGTTCTACAGGTTCACGATTAATATTGGAACTCTTTTTTGACCTTTTAAGTCCTTTATTCCAGCTTTACTTCTGCTTCACTTTCGCAAAAGTTATTGCCAGGGTGTGATAGCAATCACATTGTCTGTCAGAGCTTTATGAGGCTAAAAAATTCTTCAGTATTGAAAGATTGGCCTTACCAAAACCTCACTTTTTGGGTGTCAACTTGATGGTCCGCACCTTGCAAATACTTTAAAGTCTCGCAGAACGAAATAAAGGTTCAGTGATTTAAACCGACTTACTTCCTGATTTTGCTGCCGTCTGTGGTCAAAATTAGCGTAATTACTGATGTTTTTAAGCAGTTCTCAAACTCTTAAATTCCTTTACTGTCAGGCTTGAGCAAGTTGTTGATGATATGTATTCCGAAAATCTACCGATACTTTTTAAGCGGCTTAATAAGAGTCCCGTATAACAACGATGGTGACAAAAGGCCTTGATGTCGACAATAAATTCAGTTTCCTAAAACTATTGCTCTAGAACGCAAGGAAATTCACAGAAATGGCTAACCAGACTTCTTCTCTTCGCTCTCGCGGTATGGAAATGCTGATTGCTTATAAGAATCAGCCCTCTGTTGAACTGCGCAATCGCCTGGTCAAACTTAATGCTGGCCTGGTCAGAAAAATTGCCCATCGTGTGAGCCATCAGTGCTCTGAGCCCTATGAAGATCTTGAGCAAATTGGTTATCTAGGACTGATTCGTGCAATCGAGCGCTTTAATCCCGTTCAAGGATGTGCCTTTAGCTCTTTTGCAGTGCCCTACATCCGGGGAGAAATGTTGCACTTCCTCCGCGATCGCGGCACGACGGTCAAGATTCCCCGCCGTTGGCAAGATTTGCAAAAAGAGGCTCAAAAATGCCAAGGCGAGATTATTCGCAAACTGGGTCGTCAACCTAATGATCAAGAAATGGCTGTGGCACTAGACGTTTCCGTCGAAGAGTGGCGTGAAGTCAAAATGGCCAACAAAAACCGGATGCCGCTCAGCCTAGATGCCACTGTTTGTCAACAGGTTGACTCCAGCATCACTTTGGGCGATACGCTGCCTGATACTTATTATCAGCGGATGCAGCTGCTGGAAGAAGATCGCCAGCAGCTCCAGCGGGCTATGGCCCAGCTTGAAGATAAAACACGCTCAGCCATCGAGTACGTGTTTTTCAATGGCCTGTCTCGTAAGGAAGTGGCAGAACGCATCGGTGTTAGCCCAATGACGGTGACTCGTCGGATTCAGCGAGGCATCGACCAAATGATTTCCTTCTTGCAGCCACAAGCACTACAAACTGAACCGTAAACTAGAACGGTCGATTTAATTTTCGATTGGAAATAATCATAACTTGCGTATAGGGTGTCTTCAAAGGAGCGTGGTCATTACCGCGCTCCTTTTCTAATGCTGGTTGTCCTATGCTGTCCATGCATGTGAAGCGGTGGAATACACTATTTCTAGGGTCTGTCATAGCCGACCAGACCATAAGCGCCAATTCTTTTTGCAAGCTTCATCAACCAGCGTAGTCGTTGCCAAGTCCGTAAGGACAAGACGGCGAACCATCTGGCTATGGACTAAGCATCCAAAGGTTACTAAATGTACTGGCCTAGATGGCTAAAGCTGTAAATTCTCAACGCCCACTGTAGCGTTCCTCGGCAAAGGGTTCGCCTCGCCGATGATAGCCGTTTCTCTCCCAAAAACCGAGATTTTCTTGGGGCAAAAATTCGATGCCGCTGATCCACTTAGCACTTTTCCAGGCGTAGAGATGAGGCACGACCAAGCGCATCGGGCCACCATGATCAGCCGGTAACGGTTCGCCATAAAGCGTATGAGCAAAGAAATTCTCAGGGCAATTGAAATCAGCCATCGACAGGTTGGTGGTGTAATCGCCAAAACAATGAAGCATGACATGGGTCGCTGTCGACTCCACATTAAGCGTCGCTAAGAATTCGGGCACGGGGATACCTGTCCATTTCACATCTAGTTTTGACCAGGTCGTTACACAATGGAAATCGGCCGTAAAGTCTTGCTGGGGCAGCGCCATCATCTCTTCCCAGGTATAAGCTTTGCGCTCTGCTAGCCCCCAGGTTTGCAGCCGCCAGTCGGCCTGTGAAATCTGGGGCGTATCGCCATAGGTCAATACCGGAAATCCTTTGGCCAAATGCTGCCCCGGAGGTACGCGATCGCGCAACTCAGGACCGGGCTTCTCAAAATATTTCATCACTGTTCCTTATAGAAATCCTCAGAAATCCGAATGTCAGGAGCCGAGGCTAGACAAGTCACGACGACTCATTGCCATCTTGACGCTTTTGGCGCCGGTCAAGATAACGCTAACCATAAGCTACGGTTGTGTTGCGGCATCGATTGTTAAGCCTACAGCATTTACTTGCCTGGTGAGGTGCACTCTCTCGACTGACAACAGGAACTCTGGAGCATTTTGGGGGACCGCACTCGGGGATGTCATCATTTAGATTTCCAATGCTTTGATAGCAAGGGTTTTAGCCGCTGGCAATGAAATCAGGGCGGGCGTGATAATACTTATCCCATAAGATTTCTGGCATTAAAACAATGCTATGCCCTAGCTCCCAAAACGCTGCATTGCAGGTTCATCGCAGGCAGCCGGAGAATCACCAGACTTTCGCTATCTAGCTCCCCTCTGTCTAAATTGCAGGCGTAGAGGTTGGAGCAGATAAATGTCAACAAAGCATTACACTCTCCTGATTTTTTCCGGATAATTTTGCAGCGTTGCGATCACTTGATGAAGTTAACGTGAGCGGTGACTGTCATCAGCGATTCCACGGATTGTTTCATGGAAAAATTAACTTAACAGGAGTCGTATGATCACACACGTTGATTTTGCCATCTTTCATAATGGTCAAATGACTTAATGCACTGTTTTCTATCTGTCCTTAGTTATCTGGAGTTCATTTTTCCGGCGATGTCTGTCTTCCAAGCATGACGAGAGACTGATGTCAGTCGTTACTGCTAGGGAATACGGTCTGGTTGGGCAATCTTATTGGATAG
>JBCCNE010000471.1:0-4126 GCA_039026015.1 Cyanobacteria bacterium P01_C01_bin.70
CACTGCCGATATCGCTATTCTGAACCTCTACGATGAAATTGGCTATCCGCTCACCGTGCAAATCGAAACCATGAAACCAGGAGCCCAATCCCCTATCCACAATCACGGCACCTGGGGCATCGTCGCCATTATCGAGGGACAGAAAGAAACCACCTTTTGGCGCCGTACGCCAGAGCCTGACTGGCCCGATAAAATTACGCCAGTCGCCGATAAAATTCTGACGTCTGGCGATGTGATCAGCTTTTTACCCGATGCTATACATCACATCCAAGCAGTTGGAGAAGCGCTTTTAGTCACCTTTAATATATACGGGGAAACTCACAGCAAACACCGATTCGAGTTTAATTCCATGACTCATACCGCCAAGCACTACTAGGGCGCGTCATCAATCAAACTCGAAAGCCTTGCGGCATGGGCATTACCGCGCCCGGCTCCGCAAAACTGGCTAGGAGCTGAAATGCTCTCAGCATCAGGATTCAGGCTCTAAATGATGACAGCCCCTAGGGTTTTGCCGGAA
This sequence comes from Cyanobacteria bacterium P01_C01_bin.70, assembly GCA_039026015.1. GTDB lineage: Bacteria > Cyanobacteriota > Cyanobacteriia > Phormidesmidales > Phormidesmidaceae > Halomicronema. The sequence goes on from JBCCNE010000471.1 coordinate 518, forward strand.
ACTGCAGAGGCGATCGCCCTGTCGATCGCTGAGATCCTTGCCACAATCTGATCCACGCCCTGAATGTCCAACCGCTTACAATGGAGCCAACCTGTTGATGTGCCCCCATGACTGGTAAGCCTAACTTTCCTGGCATGAATCCGTACCTTGAACATCCGGCTTTGTCGCCGGAGATTCATTTCAGTGTTATCAGTATTTTGATGCGCATCCTCAATCCTCAAATAACGCCCAAATATCGAGCCGCTGTCGATCAGCGCGTTTACCAAGACACCGTGCTTGTCGGAATTCCCGATAACACTATTGTTCAAAAAGCGTTGGCTAAGGAAAATGGCAATCGTAAATCATCAGAGGCGACAGTAATGGTGGCGGAACCGGAACGCGTCACGGTGCCGGCCCTTGAAGAAGTCAGAGAACCTTATTTAGAAGTTCGAGAAATTGCCACACATAAAGTTATCACCGTTATAGAAGTGTTGTCGCCTGCTAACAAACGTAATGGTGAAGGGCGTCAGCAGTATTTGAGCAAGCGCCAGTCAGTCTTGAACAGTCAAACACATTTTGTCGAAATTGACTTGCTGCGTGCCGGAAAACCCATGCCTATTGAAGGGGGACGTCAATCGGATTATCAAATCATGGTCAGTCGATCGCCGGAACGCCCGATTGCGGAACGCTATCCCTTTAACCTGCCAGATCTCATTCCCCGCTTCTATTTACCGCTGCAGGCTAGCGACGCCGAACCCATTATTGATTTGGGCCAAATTCTTCAGCAAGCGTGCGAGGAAGCGGCGATCGATCTAGCGATCGACTATGCGCGATCGCCAAACTTGCCCTTAAGCAATGAGCAGACCCATTGGCTCAGGACATTAACCAGGTGATGTGCCAGGGGCTGTCATCATTTAGCGATTAAGTCCTTATGCGGAAAGCGATTCAGCCCCTAGCAATTTTTGCGGCGCGGGCGCGATTATGCTGATGCCGCCAGCCTTCTGACTTTAATTGATGACGCGCCCACCTGTGTTTAGTGTCGCTGGCTGTCGCAGAGGACGCAATTTACAGAAAGCACATCCACAAATCTAGCGCCCTACCCTTGATTTGTTAGGTCAGGCTTTGGCTGCTTTCCGGGCCGCAGCCTTTTCCTTCTGTTTTTCTTTTTGCTTGCGGCGCTTGGCGGCTTGTTTGGCCGCCCGTTCGGCTTCTGCAGCCTGACGACGAGCGGCTTCTTTCTCCGCTTCCAGCTTTTCTAGGTAGTAGCGATAGTCGCCGCGATATAGCCGCAGTTCGCCATCGCGGATTTCGACAATTTTGTTGGCCACTTGGGAGATAAAGTAGCGATCGTGGGAAACCAGCAAAATCGTTCCGTCATATTGCTGTAGTGCTGCCTCGAGCGTTTCCTTGGCCGGAATATCGAGGTGATTGGTCGGCTCGTCGAGGATCAGGAGATTAGCTGGCTGCACCAGCATCGCCGCCATCGCCAAGCGGGCCTTTTCACCACCACTTAGGGCTCCGACCGGCTTAAAGACCATGTCGCCGCTGAAGAGAAACTGACCCAGCAGGGTGCGGACTTGCTCCATCTTCCAATCGGGGACGATGTCCTGCAGGGTATCGAAAACCGTTTTGTCTAAATCAAGCGCTTCGGCCTGGTTTTGCTCAAAGTACTTGGGAATAACATTATGTCGCCCCAGCCGTACGGTGCCCTCGGTGGGAATTTCGCGGCCCAAAATTAGCCGCAGCAGAGTTGATTTGCCCGCACCGTTAGGCCCCAGAAAAGCAATGCGATCGCCCCGTTCAATTTCTAAATCAGCCCCTAAAAACAAGATCTTGTCATCGTAACAGTGGGTCAGGTCGGCGATGCGCACGACCTCTTCACCGCTGCGGGGGGCGGGTGGAAACTGAAACTTCAGCGTTCGAACGTCCGAGTCCGGTGCCTCGATCAGCGCCACTTTGCCCAGCTGCTTTTCACGGCTTTTGGCCTGGGTGCTGCGGGTGGCGCTGGCGCGGAAGCGGTCGATATAAGCCTGCTGCTGGGCGATTTCTTTTTGCTGGCGTTCGTAAGCGCTTTGCTGCGCCAGTCGATTTTCGGCTTTTTGTTCGAGATATTTGGTGTAGTTGCCCAAATAAGTGGTTGAGACGCCCCGCTCAGTTTCCACAATCTGGCTGCAGAGGCGGTCCAGAAATTCGCGATCGTGGGAAACAATCACCATCGGCGTATTCACGCTCTTCAGGTAATTTTCGAGCCATTCGATGGTTTCGAGATCTAAATGGTTGGTGGGCTCGTCTAGCAGCAACACATCGGGCGCCTGCAGCAGCACTTTGCCCAGCCCCATGCGCATTTGCCAACCGCCGCTAAATTCACTGACCCGGCGATCGCCATCGTCAGCATTAAATCCCATCTCGGGCAGGATTTTTTCAATGCGGGCGTCCAGACCGTAGCCATCCAGGGCTTCAAACTGGCGCTGTTGGCGATCAAGCTCGTTGATCAGCTTTTCCAACGTGCCGGGGTCGGCGGTTTCCATCTGATGGGGAATTTCGGTTAGCCGCTGATGAATGGCGTTGGCCTCATGGAAAACCGTCCAAAATTCGTCGCGCACGGTGCGCTCTTCGTCAATCTCAAATTCTTGATTGAGGTAGCCAATTCTGAGACTTGTCGGGCGAATAACCTGACCGCTGGTGGGTTCGACTTCACCCCGAATAATTTTCAACTGGGTAGATTTGCCCGCACCGTTAACCCCCACAAGACCAATGCGATCGCCCGCTTTGACTTCCCAATTGACATCTTTGAGAACTTCGCCAGTGGGATAAATTTTGACAATGTTTTCCAAGCGCAGCATCGCAAAGCGTCCAATAAAGCGGGCAACAAAAGCGGTAAAAACGAAATGGCTTTAGTCAGGATATACGTCCAGGACTCACTGCGCACAGCAAGATATATCACCTGTCTGGGAGCACTTTAACAAATGTTACGGAGCAATCGCACGGCATTTTCTCCGTCAATGAGCGCGACTTCGAGCTAGCATCGTCATATGTCTGCAAAATCCTTTATCAAAACCAGTTTGATTTGGAGCATTCGGGGCTATCGCGCCGTTATTTCGCCGATATTGCCGCCGACCTGTCGCTATACGCCGACCTGTTCGCAGTATGCTTTGGCCGCCATCCAACGATATGGCGCCGGGCGCGGCACTTGGCTGGCACTACGGCGGATTACCCGCTGTCATCCCTGGCATCCCGGTGGCTATGACCCCGTGCCGGAGGGCCTTTGGCAGGTGGGCCAAACCCGTTTGGCGGAAGTTATCGCCAAGGAATCGTCGCCAGCATCCCAGGCTGAGCTGAGAACGTCGCCCCCGCCGTCAATGCGGGAACACTAGGCTATGAAGCCCACGAATTGCTCACCGTTTTGATGGATATCAAGCGTTTTGCTGTTTGATTCAACCAATTGACAATTGCAATGGTTCAGCTTCTGTTAGCGATCGTCATCATCGGGGCTGCGATTTGGTGGCTCAGTCGCCAGCGGCGGCTGCCAGGCACCCGCTCGCACCGCCGGCGTGGCCTAGGTCGCTCAACGGCTACCGCCGTGCCGGAAAGTCTGATGCGCCGGTTAGATCGGCTGACCCGAGATCGGCG
>JBCCNE010000472.1:0-4125 GCA_039026015.1 Cyanobacteria bacterium P01_C01_bin.70
GGAGGCCGATATGGGTGCCCTGGGCCGAGTTCTGGTTCGACCATCAGGCACCGAACCCTTGATTCGCGTCATGGTCGAAGCGGAGCAACAATCCTTGGTTAATCACTGGACTGATCACATTGCCGCTGCTGTACGAGCAAATTTAGCAGTTTAAGGGCGAGATTGAGCATCCGCAATTACCCGTCTGATGCACAACTTCCAGCGCTGTCGCTACTTAATCTAGGCAGTGCTGGATATTTTTTTGAGGTGCTTTAACGATCATCTTAATTTGCCGATGCCGAATTCCCTCAGGAAAAGTTCCCTTTGGCAGCAATTGGCAAATATATTCGGCTTAATGCTTGACAGATTAAGAGCAAAACCGTATATTTGAATACAGAAAGCAAATCGTTCATCCGACCAGCGCATCTGGAAAGGACGGAAGTAAGGATTTATTCCTGAAGGAACGCGCCTCTTTCACTACACGATCAACATCTCTGTTGTTATTGGAGGCGGAATCATGAGCTTACGTTATCGTGGTGTCGAATATAAATCTCAAGGCAAGATGTTCAATTACTTTGAAGAAGTGATTGGGCAGTACCGAGGAGCAGTGGTGACTCGTCGAGTAGCTACAAATGCTCCTGAGCAGCACGTCGAAGGATTAGTCTATCGGGGTGCCAAAGTCCGTTAGGCTATCATTTTAGTCATCGTTCATCTTGCTGAATTATGTCAGCGAGACGGAAGTAGGGAAGGTTCCCGAAGGAACGCGCCTCTGACCCTTTTCAAGCATTTATCTGGAGGCGAAAATCATGACCTTACGTTATCGCGGTGCTGAGTATAATCCTCGCACCAATCAAATTCAAACTGTCACGGAAGTGATTGGCCAATATCGAGGTGCAACGGTATCTCGTCATGTAGCTAAGGACGTCAATCCGTCTCATATTGAGGGGTTGGTCTACCGTGGCGCTAAAGTTCGATAGACATCGTCCATCGAGCTAGATAGAGACAACTGGAAAAGTTTGATTAATTAGCTTTGGGAGTTGAAAGGCACTTACGGGTGCCTTTTTTCTTAAACTTTGATTGCTATTGTGGAGGACGACGTTTAGTGGGTCTGCGGCCAGCTTTTGCTAGAAAGATAGGGTCGTAACTGGGATGACAGCGAAGCTATGGATACAGTCGCTGAACTGCTGCTTGTTGGAAGTGCGATCGCCAGTTTTGGGCTGGGATGGTTCCTTAGAAACCAGTTAAAGCCTCAGGTTGACTGGCTACCATCGTCCCCAGAATTTTCCCCCACGGCTTCTCCATCTCCGACCGCATCTGATTATCTATTGCTGCAGCAGGCTCCTGTGGGTTATTTAGAAGTTGACGACGAAAATCAGCTTCTATGGATTAATGCCCTCGCTTGTGAAATGCTGGATATTCCAGTCGTTAATTCATTAGGATCGTCGTCTTCAGGCCAATCGAGGCGGCTACTGCTGGAGCTAGTCCGCTCGTTTGAGCTAGATCAGCTCATTGAAAAAACTCGTCGAGCGCAGCAGTCCTGCCAGCAAGACTGGACTTTAAACTTGGTGTCTCCTGACCCTATTAACCCCAAGGAAGGCGTCGCCTATCCGCTGCGAGGGTATGGCATTCCGCTCGCCGAGCGTCATGTCGGCATCTTTTTAGAAAATCGCCAGGAAGCCGAAACTTTGGTACGACAGCGCGATCGCTGGACTTCGGATGTTGCCCACGAGCTTAAAACGCCGTTGACTTCGATTCGCTTAGTGGCTGAGACGCTGCGAGAGCGAGTTGACCCAGCTGCCCAAAAATGGCTTGATCGTCTGCTGAATGAAATTTTGCGATTGGGCAATTTGGTCGAAGATTTGCTAAATCTCAGTCGTTTAGAACGCAGTGGCGGGACTGGCTTAGCTCTCAAACCGGTAGAGTTACCTCATCTGATTTTGGCGGCTTGGCAAAGTTTAGAACCGCTGGCCGATATCAAACAGGTGCAGGTTGCTTATCAGGGGCCCTCAGATCTGATTGTGCAGCTAGATGAGGCGCTGATGCATCGAGTTTTTATCAACCTGATTGATAATGCCATCAAGTACAGTCCGCACGAGGGCACAATCTACGTTAAGGCGGCATTTGAGAATGACTCAGCCTTGAACAATGGTGAGTCCACCAGTTCGCAGCAGCTTTGCGTCGATATTATTGATGAGGGGCAAGGCTTTCAAGAAAGCGATTTACCCTATATTTTTAATCGATTTTATCGAGCTGATTCGGCCCGTACCCGCTTGCTGGAAAGCCCAGCCCAGTTGGGGTCTGAACCGCCTCCAGATTTTGTCGACTCAGGCAACAATGGCACTGGGTTAGGGCTCGCAATCGCTCAGCAAATTACTGAAGCGCACGGTGGCGTTCTACAAGCCTACAATCATCCCGAAACTGGAGGCGGCTGGTTAAGAATCATCCTGAAAACCAAAGCGCTATCGCTCCAGGAAGCCAGTGCTGCTAAGCCTTAAATTTCTGAATCATCTGCTAAACGGGCGAGGAGGGATTCGAACCCCCGACACCGTGGTCCGTAGCCACGTGCTCTAGTCCACTGAGCTACACGCCCTTACAGGAGTTAAATAGTAACACAGTCTATGAGGCAAAAATAGAGTTTCTGCCATGACCGAGTCCAAAAACACTGCAACTGGCCTCAGCCACCTCAATTCTCAAGGCGAGGCCAACATGGTAGATGTTTCCCAAAAGGCGTCGACGGTACGGGAGGCGATCGCCGAGGGCACCATTCAAATGTCGTTGGCGACGCTGGAGCAGATTGAGGCCGGCGATAGTCCCAAAGGAGATGTCCTAGGCACGGCACGGCTGGCTGGCATTATGGCCGCGAAGCAAACCTCATCGCTGATTCCCCTGTGTCATCCGCTGCCGTTGAGCAAAGTGCAGATAACGATTACGCCTGAGCGATCGCTGCCGGGCTATCGCATTCAGGCCTTAGTAAAAACCAAGGCTGAAACTGGCGTCGAGATGGAAGCGCTGACGGCAGTTTCCATCGCGGCGCTGACGCTTTATGACATGGCGAAAGCGCTTGAAAAGTCAATGACGATTCAAGCGGTGCGGCTACTGCGAAAAACCGGTGGCAAGTCGGGAGGCTACCAGGCGGATTCGCGATTTTAGATGGGTGATTTTGGCTTCAAGACGGCTGCAGTGAAAATATTTGCCTGCGGCAAATCCGTCGCCCCAGAGCCGTGAAATGGTGGCGGCTTGGCGCTTAAAATAGAAGACGAACCGTTTGGATATCATTTATGCCGCCTGTTTGGCCCCGGAAACCCGACCGCCGTGACCCTGCTTTTCGCAAACTCGATGACCGCATAACATTTGCTGTACATGTGGCAGCGTTTGCTGCCGTCAACTCAGGGCTTTGGTTTGTTCATCGCATTAATCCGGTTTGGGTGCCTTGGATAAGCAAACTAACGCTGATCTGGCTGGCGGTGCTGGCCATTCACGCCGTCTATATTTTTGCCATCGCAGATTATTCCGGCGACTATGTAGTTGAGTCCGAAGATGCTCCCGAAAGTGGTGGTTAAAGCGCGATTGCTGCCCTCTTGACGCTGCCTGCCGTGATTGCCCACCTTATTAGGAGTCCTAATTTATGTATGACTCGCCCCCGGCTGAAGTCCTAGAGACGCTAGCGGCCGACATCGGTGAAGTGGTGTACATCGACGTGGCCAAGTGGCACCTTTATTTGAATGACGCCAAGCTGCACACCTTAGTCGCTCAACGGCTCTATCCCATGCTGGCAGATGGTCGCACGTCAGAAGCAGACATTGCTCCCGTTTTGCAAGATATCACTGTGCCGATCGGCGCCGGGCGCAAGCAGCTGCCTCTGATGGATCTGCTTCCGTCCGTCTGCATCAGCGATCTGGTGCGCGTGCTCGAAGACTTTGAAAACTGAAACAGAATGTCCAGTTCAGAGTGCGGAATTCAGAGTTCAGCGTACTGGAAAAAAGGGTTCTGGGTTCTGGGTTCTAGCTCAGAGGGTGACAACCCACCTACAACTCTTGTTTATGAGGGTTAGAGCGTCAAACCCACGCTGAAAATAGAGCCGTTTATGGGGCTTCAGGGCGAGTAGCGGCAGGACAAAATCTGCCCACAAGGCCATCGAAAAGAGCC
>JBCCNE010000473.1:0-4115 GCA_039026015.1 Cyanobacteria bacterium P01_C01_bin.70
AATGGCTCAGGCGTGATTTGAACACGCGACCAAGGGCTTATGAGTCCCCTGCTCTACCACTGAGCTACTGAGCCAAATTGCTTCAAGCAACTTCATTAATTTAACACAAAGGGAATCTCCTATAAGCAGAAGTTCAACTTCCTCCCCCCGTCTAGCGGCGTTAACCAGACCCTTACATAGGAAGAGCCCTTAACACTAAAAAGCCTGGAGCAGGAATTGCCCCAGGTTTAGAATTTGATTAAAGGCCAAGTCTAGCGGCCTGGCAGCAGAGCAATAGGATTCACCGTACCCTGATTAGGAATGTGAATTTCAAAGTGCAAGTGAGGGCCAGTGCTATAACCAGTGCTGCCCATCTCAGCAATTTGCTGGCCTTGGCGCACCTGTTGACCAGGGCTAACCATAAGACGACTATTGTGCGCATAGCGGGTCAAGCTGCCGTCAGGATGCCGAATATCAACCATATTGCCGTAGCCACCTGAGTTCCAGCCAGATGTAACCACTACCCCAGCCCCAGCGGCATAAATTGGCGTTCCTACAGGACCAGCGATGTCAACGCCTCGATGCATTCGCCCCCAGCGCCAACCGTAGCCCGAGGTCAGTACGCCTTGGGTCGGCCACATATAACCGTCAAAGCGATTCGGCGCTTCGGGTAAGTAGACCTCCTGATCCGGCATCACCGGCATTTCAGGGGTCACAATTCGACCTGCCGGATTTTCGATGACCGGAGCATAAACCTCGGAGCCCAAAGGTGCAGCCGCCAACAATTCTTCAGAGTTGAGACGACTATCAACATCGATTGATTCGCCTTCAGAGGTGCTGCCAGCAAACTGAGGATTAACAGCAACAGCCTTGGCGGTAGTTGCCTCAGCAATCGTACCCTCCGCTTCGCTATCGGCCGACGCTGAACGCGCTGCGTCTGCAGCCGCTTCAAACGTGATATCTGCCTCACGAGACCCACTAGCGGCAGCCACCTCAGACAGCATGTCGGCTACAAACGGATCGTCGGCTATGACGCCAGTCGCTTCGATCTCTAACGATTCCGGATCAGCAGACGCAATCAGGGCAGGACTTTGTTCATCGGCGATAGACGCCGCATCAGCCTCAACCAATTCAGCGGGCGGGCGACTCAAGTCAGAGGTCACAGCCATTGACTGCTCATTGGTTAGCGGCCTGCGACCAACCAGGTCAGCCTCAGCCAGAGGCAAACTAGCCGGAACGATAATTTTATCGCCTGGCATCAATGCCCTAGGGTCAGCAATGCCGTTCATCTGCTGCAGCTCAACTGGATCGAGCCCGTAGGTACGAGCCAACGACCAAATAGTCTCACCCGCTCTAATTCGGTGAGTCAGCGTATCGTTGCTGGCCGCAGACAGTGAACCAGTCGTTAGAGAAGCCATTACTTTGCGCTTCTCGGTGGTTTCCCGAATCGCATTTAGCTGCTCAGAAAACTGCTCCATCGAAGAGGACTCAGCCGGACTCTCAGTCGCTAACGCCAACACTTCCAGGTCAGCAGATGTCTCTCCCGCTGCTGGAGACAAGGCGGTCACCTCGGCCGTCTCAGCTTGAACAACGGCAGAGTCACTCACTACACTTTCCGCCGCTGCAGGAACCGGCTCCAGTGCAACCTCTTGAGGCAAATCCGGAGCAACCTGGGGCTTATCAAGCTGCAGTTCTTCAAGCGTGAACGTTTGAACCTGATCTGGAATAGCAACTCCAGTTGGACTCGGAACGACAGCCTCGGGTAAAACCGACACCTCAGCCGACGAAGCCACAACGGGAAGCGCTGCCACCTCTACAGTCTCCACACCTGAAGCATCCGTCACGACTGGTGCACTAACAGAATCAACAGTTGGCACCTTCAAGACTTGGCCGACCTGGATAACTTGTCCGTCAGCCATGCCGTTAGCAGACTTAATTGCATCAACACTCAAGCCATGCTGCCTAGCGATATCCCAGATCGTCTCACCATCAACAACGGTGTGATAGCTTGCGGACGCCCCATCTGGGCGAGAAGAACCAAAGGACGGTAGTGTACTAGTACCTCCAGCGACGGAAGGCAACGCCGCCATTTGCATGGAGTCAGCAGCTTCGGCGCTTGAAATCAAAGAGCCAGTTGCTCCCAACGATAGGGCAAGGCCCAGAGCAGTGAACGAGGCACGGACTCGACGGCCTGCTTCGGGAGCTTCTGCGTCGCTGTGCGGCGGCAACAGAATACTCGGTTGACTCTGCGTGTCAGGCCCAAACTCCTGAGAAAAATCGGAACTCAAAAGATACTCCTCCTCTAACCAGAGTTCGACAGTTTTAATAGGTCACCGGGAAGATGACTCTGACGAATTAATGAGTTCAAAGACCCAAAAACTAAGGCAATACCACACTTATCGTGATTAACAATTCAGCTTCGAGAGCTAACAATACACTGCCTGTCAGATTTAAGCAAGTTTACATAAGTTTCTTTCCAGGTCAAGAATTTTCAATCTTCTTGCTCAAAATTACGCAATTCAGATAAAAGCACATCGTCAAAATTACTGCAAGGCCTTGTTATACCACCACATGCGGGACAACTAATGCAATTTTGCGGTCTCCAGCCATCACGATCTGGAATGACTTAGCGGTCGCAACTCGGGCTATTCAAAGAAGACTTTAGCCCCTGCCAGAAAAGAGATTGAGGCTTCTTGCAAGGCGTCATTGAGAAACGATCTGAGGGAAGTTAAGAGACGCTAATTACTTCAAGAAATTTCCCCTCAACATCAAAAGCTTGAGATAGAAAATTCTTATTTACCAGGAGTCGGTTTTGTAGCTGGTTTAACCAAGTTGCTAAAACATTTAGAATTCAGACCATGGCGGATTTCAGGCACTTCGCCTGTGCAAAATGGTTGGTTAAATTAGCCCTTTAGCAATAACTCTACGGCGATGAATCAGGTGATTGAGCTAGTAGGACTTTTACCAACCATCAACAATATTAGAGCCCTAAAACATTGCCCTACGGTTGCCGATTTTGTCGGATTGCTTCAAATAAACTGATCGCGACACTGGCTGAAAGGTTGAGGCTACGCACACCGGGCTCTGACATCGGGATGTAGGCAGTCGCGTCACAGGCTGCCAGCATAGTGGGCGTGAGACCAGCGGTTTCTTTACCAAAAAGCAGCCAGTCGTCAGACTGATAAGGGATTTGAGTGTATGGCTCGGCCCCCTTAGTGCTAAAGCCAATGAGCTGACCAGGCTGCTGCTGGGCAGCGTCAAGGAAGGCTGGCCATGAGGCATGCATATGCAGGTCAACGTAGGGCCAATAGTCCAATCCAGCTCGTTTGAGGTAGCGATCGCTCAGCTCAAAACCAAGTGGCTCCACCAAATGCAACTCGGTTTTGGTGGCAGCACAGGTGCGGGCAATATTGCCAGTATTCGGAGGAATTTCGGGATGAACTAAGACAACCCTGGCCATGGTAGTCAGACAGTGCGCTCGGCAAATTTCAACATAGTCAGTGGATCCAAGTAGAGTCAACCATATAATTTCTTAATCATTGAATGGACAGTTAGTTTTTCTGTCAAAAATGCGGTTGACATTATCAATAAAATATGAGTTTTAAGCAGCGCAAGGGAGACAGAGTTCTTCAGCAAAATCATAATCTTGCTGCTCTGCTTCTTGAATCGCGATCGCTAAAATTTCAGCGACGCTGTACCCCTGCTCGTGTAGTGCCAACCACCGTTGCGCTTCATTACCCTGCTCCAAAATCGTGCGGACAGGCGTTAAAAAGCAGCTAAATCCGTACTGATGGGCGATTGGCCACAGCGTTTCATACAGATCTTGAAGCCAGTGTTTGGCCGTTAGCGGGCGGCCATCAATCCAGTGATGGACAGTGGCATCAAGGCTAGAGCGGGCAACGGCCTGTTCATTGGCAGTGGCCAACTTGACCAAATCAGCGGCGCGACTCGTCACAGAAAATTGGCTATTGCTGAGGGGGTCAAGCGACGGGTCCGCCATCATTTGTAGTAGTCGGGCCTCCAGCATCGCGGTTACTGCCAGCAGATGTAGAGGATTGATAACTAAGTCACAAATTCTTAGTTCTAGACGATTGAGGCAGTAAGGACGGCGATCGCCATTGGGCCGCACTGAACTC
>JBCCNE010000474.1:0-4110 GCA_039026015.1 Cyanobacteria bacterium P01_C01_bin.70
AAACTGCCATTGCAAAACCTTAGCTCTTTCATACTTTTCTTGCGGCAAGAATTCAGTGCCTTCTGCAAAGTAGTTCAAAACTGCATTCGACTCCCAGAGATACCTGCCATCAGTCAACTCAACCACTGGTATTCTCGCATTGGGATTCATTCGCTTAAATGCTTCAGTATGGGTTTCACTGGCAAGAATATCAACATGAATCCACTCGTGCTCAATACTTAAAAACTGCATCAGCAATTTAATTTTGTAGCAGTTTCCCGACAACATATCTCCGAATACTTTACACATATGGCTGTTTTACTCAAGATGGGTTTTCCTTCAACCACGCAATTACATTTTTAGCATTTTTGTCAGGCGGATATATGGGATAAAACACCTTGAGGATATATCCTTCCCGAATTATCAGGGTTACACACTTATGGAACCTATTTGAAGTCTCTAAGCAGAGGCGGCTAGGCGCTTGAGCATCAGTCTGATGAAACACAAATTGAGTTCAGCCGTGGCATGGTTGAGAGTGCCCTCAAAGTTCTTCACCCAACTCTGGCAGCGTTCCATCCAGGCATGGGAGCGCTCGACTACCCAGCGGGCTTCGACCGCAACAAATCCCGTTTTGCCTGCGACCGCCTTCTTCGCTTTTGACGGCTTGGGGAAAAGTTCAAATTGAATCTGGCTCATGATTTGCGGATACACCGGCTCTAGGGTTGACTGTAAAGTGTCGGAATGATCGCCGTGGTCGAGCAAAATGGTCGGTTTAGGCAGATGCGTGGGCTGGGTGCGAAAATCGAGGAACAGCAGCCATTGAGGGGAAGTAGGCCCATGCTGTCGCTTGAGGATAGTCAGCGCGCCGCTCTAGACGGAACCTGGAATGCCAACGCCGATGCCAAGATAGCGAGAGGAAGGCTTGTCGCCAGCTTGTTTAATTGAAGAATCAACAGCGCTAGAGCAGTGTGTTGCATGGTAACCACCATAAGACGGGTGGGCTCCTTAGGGCATGGGTACAGGATCCCCCCCCACAATCTGAATATCATCTGCTCCGACGACATAGAGTTCAGCTATGTGATTGCGATTAAATCCGGTGTGATGAACGTGGGTAACTCGATAAACACTCCCTTGAGAGGACAAAGAAATATATTCCCCGACAACCGGCACCCGACCAAATGAGTGAACGCCAAGCCCCTCTTTCCATTCAAGGGTATTTTTCTCGCGGAGAAATAACCTGCACTTGGCCATATCCTAATTAAACCTCTCACAGATAACTTTGATGAACTGCCTTGACTAGTAAATCTGGGCCGTATACCCGTGTGCTCACCGAACCGTCGACAACATTTGCAAGTCAAGAATACTTGACTGTGCTCCAGTGCAGCGGGATTGTTATCCGGAAATTACGATGCCCGATCGCAAACTAGATTTCTCAATGTGACGTTTGCCGGGAGCACAAGGCTGCCGGCAAAGCCAAGCCAGCATGCCCCACTTTCCTGACGACCCAGATGGGTAGAACGGCCCAGAAGCGCTACCCTGCAGATGCAGACTCAATCGTTCCACCTATCGTGAGGGGCACAGGCATGCGAAAGCGCGTACTAATTGCCGGGCTGGGAGACACTGGAATCTTAGCTGCTATTGCCCTCAGCAAGGACTTCGACGTCATCGGTGTTACGCCGAAACCAGGAATGATCAGTGGACAGTTCGTTGGCGCCCGCCTGGCCGCCCCCGAACAGTGGAAAAAAACTGCCTTTATGGACTTTAGACAGTACAAAGGATTAGACAACGTGCGGGTGATTCAGGGGCTCGTCACATCCATTGATACGGACAGGTCAACTGCAACGCTCCAAACTATTCAGCATGAGACGCTCCACGAACCGTATGACGCCCTGCTGATAGCATCAGGCGTCAGCAATGGGTTCTGGCGCAACAATGATATGGACGGGCTTTCGGTTGCCGAGGCGAAAATTGATGCGGCCAGCAAAAAAGTTGCCACTGCGGACATTTTGGCTGTTGTCGGTGGGGGCGCAACAGGAGTCAGCATCGCAAGCAACGTAGCGGAACAGTACCCAGATAAGCAAATCCATTTGTTTTACAGCCGAGACGCACTGCTCCCTGCCTATCACCAACGGGTGCAAAGCAAAATAAGAGCGCATCTTCTAAAGCAGCATATACGTCTGCATCCTCACCATCGAGCGAAAATATCCACGGGGGTTTCCTACGACCAGCTGACATCAGATCCGATCTATTGGGAAACCGGACAGCCACCATTCAAGGCCGATCTTGTCGTCTGGGCAATTGGCAGAGTCTCTCCCAACAACGCGTTTATACCTACCCAAATGTTGGATGAGCAGGGCTTTGTCAAGGTCGACTCAACGCTAAGGGTTATAGGCTTACGTAACGTGTTTGCTGTCGGCGACATTGCAGCCTCTGATCCTAACCGGAGTTCGGCACGCAATTTTGGCTACGACATGGTTGCACACAACATCCGGACCTTTCTAATGGGTGGTAATGAGGCCAAGATGAAAATCTACAAGGCTTCGCCTCACCGATGGGGTGAGATCTTAGGATCTCAAACGTCCGGGCTGCAGCTTTTTACGCCTAAAGGAAGAACCATTACGATTCCAAAGTGGCTTGTAGACAGTTTATTAACGCCTGTCGTGGAGCATCAGTTTATCTACAAAGGCGTCAGGACCAAGGATGAAGTGCAGGCTCTAAAGATGCAGCCCTCAAGTGAACTCAATGAGCCCACCTGATACTCTGTCAGAGTCCAATTTGCCGTAGTCAGTTTTCGGGAAGCCTGATAGCAGACATGTGTTCGGCCTTTTCAATCCAAACTTTGAGCTTGACAGACCACGAATCTAGCTTTGGAGCCGCTGGTCGTCTCTCACCCGCTGGGGCGTTCGAGCCATGCTTAGCCATGCTTAATACCATTTCTCCGGGATAGCGCTACAGATCGGAATGGAGAGCTTTAGGAGCCAGGGAGCGGGGGAGTAGGATGTGTAGCCAGAGTATGGAAAATCCGTATAACGGCAAAGTTGTGCGGTGATAGGCCAACTTCGCCGCTTTGATGTAGTTTTAATCCCAGCCGCCCCAATGTAGTAGACAATCACTGCTCAGAAGCCTGATTGAGCGGCTTGTTGAACGGCATCGGCTAAAGTTGTTAGAGTCTGGAGCGCTTACTTGGCAAGCCGACCTTATCCTTGCTTCCTTATTTCAACCAAAATTTTCTCCATGATACGGACAATCTCTTCGCACTTTGGGGAATTAAGCGCATCGGGATGGGGTGCAGCAAACTGACCTTTATCGTTGTCGAAATACTGACCAGAGGCTGCTGTGAATTCATCTGTCAAAGCTGCACGAGTCAGGATGTCTGCCCCTATACGGATATCATTGCCAGCTACGCCAAAGGCCTCCGCCACCATCTTGCTGCCAAGCATTGACCCAGGATTAACCGCGATAACAGCCGGGCCGCCATCCAACGAAAGTGCCAGACTGCGAGACCACATGGTTAACGCCAGCTTGCTTTGCGCATAGGCAGTGAAGTCTTCAGAGAGTTGGACGCTGCCAGCCAGGGCATCGGGATTGACCGGAGACTGGGCCGCGGAGGAGACATTGATGATCCGTCCTGATTTAGGTATTCGTGGGCTGAGTCGCTGTGTTAGCAGATAGGGAGCGATCGCATTCACGGCAAAACGTACATCCAGGCCCTCTGATGTGATTTTTGCCGGTGTTTTGAAGACGCCCGCGTTATTGATGAGAACATCCAATCTAGGGTGGTTTTCAGCCACAGCTTGCGCCAGTGACCCCACATTGGCCACACATGACAAATCAGCCCCATAGCTTTCAACACTGCCCTCCGACAGTGCAGAAAGGGCTCTCTCTGCCGCTTCCAGTTTGGTTAGATTACGCCCATGCAACAGCACCGTATGTCCCTTCGAGACAAGCATTTTGGCGGTTTCCAACCCAATGCCATCGGTAGACCCGGTAATCTCACATCTTGCAGTATTGAGCATTCTGTCTCATGCTGAGACAGGGGCACGATTAACGCTGACAACGAGACCGAGTCCTGCCAATACAGGTCGAATATCTTCCAACTCGTGTAAGAAGCAAGCCAAAACCTCCTGGGGA
>JBCCNE010000475.1:0-4096 GCA_039026015.1 Cyanobacteria bacterium P01_C01_bin.70
AGGCGATCGCTCACTTCAATCCACGGCTGCAGCTGTCCCGCTTGAAAGACCCGACTCACGACGACATAAATGGAAGTCTGATGTCCACTAATGCCCACTGACTCAACCGGTTTCCACGTATCGGCTCGGAGTTCATCAACGATGTGCCACTGTCCGTCTTGCCAAGTCAACTGACGCAAAAACTGCAAGGGGGCCTGCTGCTTGCCGGTAATCAAAATTTTCTGTAAAAGGCGGCGCACCAAATTGGGTGAAAAGCGACCTAAGGTCAGATTTATCACGCGTAGAACCAGTAATTTTAATGGCGTCATTTGAGTTTGTTTGGCCCAACCGAGCTGTCCTCGTACCTGAATTTGATTGTCCGTAATGTCAAAGTCGTAATTGCCAATTAGATGCCCCACGGCGTTCTTAATCTTGTTGCCCTGGCGCACTTGGGCCGAAACTTGAGTGTCTGATAAAACAAGTTTGCCTTCCCGAAACAGTTTGAAAACGCCGCCTTTATTCAAGGCGATGTAGAGTTCCATCTCTTGACGACGGTCAATTAAAATTTTCGCTTCTGGCAGCCAAAATTGTCCTGTAGGACGTGATTTGAGTGTGGGGCGATGGCCCACAAAATCCTGCCACGCCAGCAGATAATTCCACACGTGATGACCGACGATATGGTCATCGGTATAGCAGGGCTGCTGCCCTCGGGCAAGTCCGGCCAGGAACTGGTCATTGACGCTGAGCGCCTTAGAATGCCACTGGCCGACGAGTTCAAATCCATGGGGGAAGAAATTGTAGGTATTGCGGCTGCCATATTCTCCACCAAAGGAGCCGTCAGGATGAACAAACTGGGCGGCTAGATCGACTGCCTGAATGAGAATTTTTTGTAGATCTTCGCGAGGTGCTAACTGATTGAGTCGAGCCAGGCAGGAAATTGTCAAAGTGTGATAGCCCGGATCAAAACCGCCGTATTCTTGAAACCAACCTTCGGAACTTTGCCAGCTAAGCAACCGCTGCAGCCGCTGGTTTTCTTGGTCTTGCCACTGAGTCGATTGACGCACTTGGCCGAGTAGGTGAAGACACAAAACAATAAGGGCTTCATGATTGGCTAGCTGCCCACTTTCTTGATGATGAGCTAGCCAGTTGGCACGAACTTCAAAGAAACTGAGCAGGGCTTCATCCGGCAAAGCTAAGATTCGGTAGCTTTCTAAAAAGGCATAGAGAGAAAAGGCAGCCGCCCCGCTAGCTCGCTCAAAGGGGAAATAGTCGTCGCAGGCTCCGTCGAGGTGGGCACTTTGGGCGGCGTACCGCATGCCCGCGATCGCCCAATCGCGCATAGCCGGTTGCTGATAAAAGGGATTTTGGGGCAAGTCCAGGGTGTAGGCAAGGGCGATGGGCAGCACAAATTCTTGCGACATGCCGCTGGGAAAATCAATGATTTTATACTGCCAAAAGTTGCGATCGCAGCAGCCATAGGTAGGGCTGTGGGGATTGCGATCCATCAGGGTCAAAATCTTGGGGATTTCGGCCAGGGCCGACTGGGCAAACAGATCACGATTCATGGGAGGGGGGGGACGCGTGCGTCCAATTTAAACGACGAAAATGGAGCTGATTTTCTTCTAGAATTTTGCGATTAACCGCCAGCAAATCGGCCACCAGTCCTAAAATCCAAAGCTGAAATCCGATCAGCATGAGAATTGCCGCCAAAATCAAACTGGGCACGTGGGAGCGTGGAGTGCCGCCGAAATACAGCACCAGCCAGCGTACCCCAAGCAAAAATCCCCCGCTAAACGGCAGTGAGCCTGCCAGCAAAAAGAATCGCATGGGGCGATAAGTCATAAAAATGCGCAGGATGGTGAACAGCGATCGCTGCACGTAGGACGGAATGCTTTTCACCAGGCGCGATGGCCGCAGGTCAGCGTTCGTGTGAACCGGCACCGACTCGACTTTCATCCCCCGCTGCCCCGCTTGAATGATGGTTTCAAGGGTGTAGGTGTATTCGTTAAAGACGTTGAACTTGAGTGCGGCCTCCCGGCTAAAGGCCCGAAATCCACTCGGCGCATCGGGAATTTTAGTATTGCTGGCAAGGCGCACCACCCAACTGCCAAGTCCCTGCAGGCGCTTCTTTAAAGGGGAAAAGTGGGCAATTTGTTGAATCGGGCGGGCTCCCACTACCATATCGGCTTCGCCCTTGAGAATCGGGGTAATCAACTGAGGAATATCAGCGGCGCTGTACTGATTGTCGGCGTCGGTATTCACAATGATGTCGGCCCCGGCTTTAACTGAGGCTTCGATGCCGGCCATAAACGCCTTGGCCAGTCCCTGATTGTAGGGAAACTGAACGATGTGATGGACGCCGCACGATCGCGCCACCGCCGCCGTCCGATCCCAACTGCCGTCGTCGATAATCAGCCATTCTACCCGGTCGATGCCGGGCAGATGCTGCGGCAGCTCTGACAGGGTGAGCCCTAGGGTCGCTTCTTCGTTGTAGCAGGGAATCTGAATGATCAATTTAACCATGTCGGAAATCAGAAAACCGACGCCAACCATGACGCCATGGAGCAAAGTGGGCTAGTCGCCACCGCTAACGTCACAGTTCAGCATCTATCATCCCTCACCATTGACGATTCGCACGGGCAATCGCCCAAACTTTTGCCGCAATTGTCCACAAATCGCTTCCTGCAAGCCGGAGGGCTGCTGCCGCCGCGCTCGACACGCTGTAGATCAGGGTGATAGGCGATCGCGCTGTCGAGTAGCGTACCGTTGCCGTTGGGAATACTAGGGGCTGTCATCATTTAACGCTTGAATCCTTATGCTGAGAGCACTTCAGCCCCTAGCGGGTTTTGCAGAGCCTAGGCGCGGGTGTGCCTAGGCACAAGCATTCTGGATTTACATTGATGACGCGCTCTAGGGACGTTGGCAGCGGTGCTGTTTAACGTTGGCGCTAGCAATCATGCTTAAGGACTCAGCGCCGAGAGCCCTGCCAGGGGCACAACGGGCTTACCTTCTGGCATACGCCTCAGCGCTTATATCAGTTTTAGCCAGGAGGCCCCGTGAGGCGACGTGCGCTCGGCCGGTTCCGCACCAACCCCAGAGAAGACTAATCGCGGCGGCTGGCCTGCTGCCAAGCCGTACCCATGAATACAACATCGACAGGGCGGCAGGCGGTAACGTTGGCGATAAGGTTTACGTCAGGCTAATTCCTTGCTGCTTATTTCAGGAGTCAACTGCTATGGTCGCTACTCAAGAAATCTCCTTACCGCGTGATTGTACGTTCACTCCCAGCGACTGGCGAGCGCTCGCCCCTTTTTGGTATCCCGTGGCGTTCTCCCATGAGATTACCGCTGAGCGACCCTACGGCACGCGGCTACTAGATGAGCGGCTAGTCCTCTATCGCACTCCCGAGGGGGCGGTAACCGTCGCGCGGGATCTTTGTCTGCATCGGGGTGCCCCCCTCAGCAAAGGCTGGATTGAGGGCGATCGCCTAGTCTGTCCTTACCATGGCGTGCAGTATGACCCCTCTGGCCAGTGTGTGTGCATTCCCGCCGAGCCCCGCACTTCAATTCCCCGTCGCCTGAGAATCCAGACTTATCCAGTGATGGAGCACTATGGCTTGGTCTGGACGCGCCTGCATGATAACGGGCCGGTGCCGTTTCCCGCGATGGCCGAGTGGGACGACCCGGACTATATCCAGGCTTTGCCCGACATGGTGGAACTCAATGCGGCCGCGGGGCGACAGGTGGAAGGCTTTCTCGATGTCAGCCACTTTGCCTTTGTCCACGCTAAGTCCTTCGGCGAGCGTGATAATACTGAGGTGCCTAATTACCCAATTGAGCAAACCCTAGCTGGATTTAAGGCCGACTATGTCAGTACGGTGAGCAACTACGCCCACGGCATGAAGCATCTAGCACCGCCGGACTTTATGTGGCGGCGGCTATTCGAGGTCTTTCTACCCTTCACTGCTAAGCTGACGGTCACCTTTCCCAATGGGCTGCTGCACATTCTCAATGCGGCGTCGCCAGTTTCCGCCCGCAAGACCCGCGTGTTTGTGCCAATTTGCCGCAACTTTGACAAAGATGCGCCGCTGCAGGACACCCTCGACTTTAATCATCAG